>NZ_JBWKYN010000003.1:0-83834 GCF_059423785.1 Arcicella sp. GW458-12-2-14-TSB2
AAATATTGGCAGCATATTTTTTTTATAATTTATATTTAAATAGTAAAATTAAGTGGTTAGTATGAAAAAAGAGGGGATGGGTAGAACACAAAAAAAGCTCGAAGATATCTCCGAGCTTTTTTCGTGCTTTTATTAACGAGTTATAATGTACGTTTTAATTCTTTCATTTCGTAACATTCGATGATGTCACCTACTTCAAGGTCATTGAAGTTTTTGATAGAAAGACCACATTCATATCCAAATTTCACTTCTGCCACATCGTCTTTGAAACGTTTTAAAGCAGAAATTTCACCTTCATGAACCACGACGAAGTCACGGATAACACGAATCTTATGCGAACGTTTCACTGTACCATCTAATACATAAGAACCTGCAACAGTACCTACTTTAGAGATTTTGAATACGTCACGTACTTCAATGTTAGCAGTCACTACTTCTTCAAATGTTGGTGCTAATAAACCTTCCATCGCATCTCTTACATCATCAATTGCTTGGTAGATGATAGAGTATGTACGAATTTCGATTTGTTCATTTTCTGCCAAACGACGAGCGTTTACACTTGGACGAACTTGGAACGCTACGATTACGGCATCTGAAGCAGAAGCCAACAATACGTCTGATTCTGAAACCTGACCAACTCCTTTGTGAATGATACGAACTTGTACTTCTTCGGTTGATAGTTTCAATAATGAATCTGACAATGCTTCTACTGAACCATCCACGTCACCTTTCACAATTACGTTCAATTCTTTGAATGTACCGATTGCTTTACGACGACCGATTTCTTCTAAGGTAATATGTTTACGAGTACGTAATGATTGTTCACGAATAATTTGCTCACGTTTGTTAGCAATTTCACGAGCATCACGTTCATTTTCCATCACGCTTAGTTTATCACCCGCAGCAGGAGCACCACTTAAACCAAGTACTTGTACTGGAATAGATGGACCAGCTTCTTTTAGTTTTACACCACGGTAATCAAACATGGCTTTAACACGACCATAATGAGCACCCGCAAGCATCATATCTCCAACTTTCAAGGTTCCAGACTGAACCATGATATTAGCAACATAACCACGTCCTTTATCTAATGAAGCTTCAATAACAGCACCTACAGCACGTTTATTAGGATTGGCTTTCAATTCTAACAATTCGGCTTCTAATAATACTTTCTCTAATAATTCATTGATACCCATCCCTGATTTTGAAGAAATTTCCTGAGTTTGGTATTTACCACCCCATTCTTCTACAAGCATGTTTTTGATAGACAATTGCTCACGAATTTTTTCTGTGTTTGCACCAGGTTTATCAACTTTCGAGAATGCAAAAACGATAGGTACGCCAGCAACCATTGCGTGGTTGATAGCTTCTTCCGTTTGTGGCATCACAGCGTCGTCTGCTGCAATTACGATAATGGCAACGTCTGTCAATTTAGCACCACGAGCACGCATAGCGGTAAAGGCTTCGTGACCTGGCGTATCTAAGAATGTAACTCTACGACCGTCATCATGTTTTACAGAGTATGCACCGATGTGCTGAGTAATACCTCCGGCTTCACCTGCGGCAACTTTAGCACGACGAATATAGTCAAGTAATGATGTCTTACCGTGGTCAACGTGACCCATGATTGTTACGATAGGTGCTCTTGGTAATAAATCTTCAGGAGCATCTTCCTCTTCTGCAATAGCAGATTCGATTTCTTCTTCGGCTGAAACAAACTGAACTTCAAAGCCGAATTCTTCCGTAATTAATGCGATAACATCTGCTTCCAGACGTTGGTTGATTGAAACGAACATTCCTAAACTCATACAAGTAGAAATAATTTCGTTTACAGATACATCCATTAAAGAAGCCAATTCGCTCGCTGAGATAAACTCAGTTACTTTCAAGATTTTTGCTTCTTCGTCTTCTGCTAATTGACGTTGTTCGTTTCTTTCTGCACGGAACTTACGTTTAACACGACGTTCTTTTGCACCAAAGTTCGACTTGTTGGTTTGTCCTTGCAGACGAGCCATCGTAGCCTTGATTTGGTCTTGAATTTGTTTTTCAGAAACTTCACCTTTAGGTTGTGGTTTTACGCCACCGCCAGCATTATTGTTGTTATTATTTCCTGCTGGTTTTTTCTTAAAGTTGTTGTTGTGCTGATTGTTATTGTTATTACCCTGATTGTTGTTATTATTCTGGGTATTATTGTTGTTCTGATTATTGTTGTTGCCCGATGCTCCACCATTATTAGCAGGTTTTTTAGCATTAGGGTCGTTCGTAGTAGGTGTAGTATTAGGTACACCATCTTTTTTAGGACGAGGAGCGCCTCTTTCGTTACGGATTTCAGCTTCTGTAACTTTAGCACCACCAGGTTTATCAATACGCTTACGCTTCTTTTTATTGTTATTATTGTTGTTGTTATTTCTAGAACCACCACGAGAAGGCTCGACAGGTAAAGAAATTTTCCCTAAAACTGTTAATCCTTTTAGTTGCTCTCCTTTAGCTTCGATTAATTCCACATTTGAAGTATCTTCAGGAATTTCATCGTTACGTCCTAATTTTTGCGCTGGAGCAGGATTAGGGCGTTGTTGTTGCGGCTGAGGAGCTGGATTAGGCGTTGGTAAGTTGCCACCCTGTTGTACTGGACGAGCCTGATTGTGGTTTCCACCACCGCCTTGCTGTTTGTTGTGCTGAGGGTTTTGATGGGAATTCCCGCCACCTTGTTGCTTATTATGCTGAGGGTTTTGATTCGGATTCCCGCCACCTTGCGGTTTATTTGGCTGATTTGGGTTGTTATTATTCCCACCGCCTTGTGGCTTGTTGTGTTGATTTTGGTTATTATTATTATTCACCCCACCTTGTGGTCTATTGTGTTGGTTCTGATTATTAGGCTGTATTGCTGCTTCAGCAATTTTTGGTTCTGCTATTGGTGTTGCGACTGCTTCTATCACTACTGGTTTTTCTAATACTACCACAGGTTCAGGCTTTGGTGCTTCCTTAACCGTTTCAACTTTTGGAATCTCTACTACTTTAACCTCTTGGGTTACCACAGGAATAATCACTGGCTTTACCTCTTCAACTTTAGGTTGTTCAACTTTCACTTGAATTTCAGGTTGTGGCTCAGGTTTAACAGTTTCAACCTTCACTACTGGCTCTTCTACTGTAGGCGCTGGTTTGGGTTCAACTATTGCAGGCTTTTGAGGAACAGGATTGCCTTTAGCATCCAATTCTATTTTGCCAAGTACTTTAAATTGTACTTCGGCTCTTCCCAAAATAACATCTGATTCTTTCTCAGCTTTTGCTGGCTCGGTTACTTTTGTTTGTTCTGATGCTTCTGTATTCTCTTTTCCTCGGAAGTAAAGAGGCATATCATCATCCTGTTTTTTTACAGGAACAAACTCTTCCTCTGTAGGTTTTGATGAAACCACAGGACTTGCTGCACCAACATCCTTTAATAAGGATTCGGCTCCATATTCTTTTGCTACGAGCTTTAACTGCTCAAAATTTAGTTTGGCGTTGGGGTTGTTCTCAACCTTATGACCTTTGACAGAGAGATATTGAACAATGGTTGAGGTTCCCACGTTAATCTGCTTTGCCACAAGGCTCAAACGCATCATTTTATCTTCTGCCATAATTTCTGTTGATACTTTTCTATAGTAATTTGTAATTTTAAGTAATGAATGATAGAATAGCTTTGATGAGTAAATGAGATATAAACAATGACTATTCTATCATTCTATCACTTACTCATTCTAAATTACTCAAACTCCGAACGTAGAATTGATAATACCTCGTTTACGGTTTCTTCCTCAAGTTCTGTACGACGAATTAATTCATCACTATTCAATTTGAGTACTTGTTTTGCCGTATCAAGACCGATTTTGTGTAATTCTGCAATTACCCAATCTTCGATTTCGTCTGTAAATTCAGTTAAGTCAACATCTTCTTCGTCAACTTCACTTTCTTTAATATCGCGATACACATCTAATTCGTAGCCTACTAACTTGCCTGCTAACTTAATGTTTTGTCCTCCTTTACCAATGGCCAAAGAAACTTGGTCTGGTTGTAAATACACCGCAATTCTCTTTCTTTCTTTATCAATTTTCATTGAACTCACTTTGGCAGGGCTTAACGCACGACCAACTAGTAATTCAAGGTTTTCAGTATAATTGATAACATCAATGTTTTCATTCTGTAATTCACGCACAATTCCATGAATACGAGAACCCTTCATCCCCACACACGCACCTACAGGATCAATACGATCATCATACGATTCTACCGCTACTTTTGCACGCTCACCTGGTTCACGCACAATTTTACGAATCATGATTTGTCCATCATAAATCTCAGGAATTTCCTGTTCAAACAAACGTTCCAAGAAAACAGGAGAAGTACGAGAAAGAATAATCTTTGGCGTACCGTTGTTCATATCTACTTTATGAATAACTGCTTTTACTGCTTCACCTTTTTTGAAACGGTCTTTTTGAATCATCTCTGATTTTGGTAAAGTCAACTCGTTGCCTTCGCTATCAGTAATGATAAATTCCTTTCCAATAATTTGGTAAACATCTCCCGAAACCATTTCACCCACCAAGTCTTTGTATTTTTCAAAGAGGCCTTCTTTTTCTAAATCCTTAACTTTTTGAATCAATGTCTGACGAGCCGTTTGAACAATTCTTCGACCGAAATCTTCTAGTTTGATTAATTCCGCTACTTCTTCGCCAATTTCAAAATCAGGTTCAATCAATTTTGCTTCTGCCAAAGGAATTTTGTCATAATCCCAAATATCTTCTGAATTGTCATCAACAATTTCACGTGTACGCCACATTTCTAAGTCGCCACTTTCAGGGTTGATAATTACATCAAAATTTTCATCCGTACCGTATCTTTTACGAATCATCGTGCGGAATACGTCTTCCAGCACTTTAATCATCGTCGGACGGTCGATATTTTTTTCTTTTGCAAAATCCGCAAACGATGAAATTAACTCTGCACTGTTCATCTTTTCATAATTTTATTAATGTGAAAAGAAGCCAACAAGTAGAATGTATGAGGAATAGATTTGCTCTAATTTCAATGATTCAACAATTCGGCAACTCGACCACTATTTAAACGATATTTGTACTTTTGCTTGTTGTATACTCGAAAAAGGAATCGCGACTGCCTCTATTGGCTCTACTTTCTTACTTTTTGTTTTCTTTGGTTCTTCTTTAAATATAATGCCTTCGTCGCTTACATCTTCTAAAGCCCCTGTTTTTTCAACGCTATCTTTTAAAACTAATTTCAAATTACGACCAATGTTTTTTACAAACTGACGCTTAAAACTAAGCGGGTGATCGATACCAGGCGAAGATACTTCAAGATTATAGGCACCAGCTATCAATTCGTTGGTTTCAATAAAATGAGCTAATCTTCTACTTACAGAAGCACATTCTTCTATTTTGATACCTTCGTCGGTATCTAATAAAATAGTGATATTCTGTCTTGTCTTACTTTCACTTACTTGAACATCTACAATAAACAATCGTCCTTCTTCAAGGTATGGTTCAATCAGTTCGGTTATTTTTTCTTTTGTCATTTCTTTTTCTCACGATAAAACAACCGTGCTACAATCTAGTAAACAAAAAAGAGGGACTATCGACCCCTCTTCCTTTAAATTCTCTGCAAAAGTAATAAAAAATGTGTTAGAAAGCAAGCTTCCTTGTTGGTTTACAATGTTTTTACCTCACTAAAAGTAAAATTCCACTCTTAACTAGCCTTTTTGGACGAGGGTCAATGATATATGGATAAGATCCTATAGGAAGAACTTCGCCATTTACCTTACCATCAAAAGGTTCTTTATAGCCTTCAGAATGAAAAATGATGTTACCCCACCTATCAAACACACTAACTTTTACATGAGGAAAGGCTTCAACTCCAAATATTTTCCAAGTATCATTATCTCCGTCACCATTTGGAGAAAAAGCATCTGGAACTATAATTTCACAATTGCTAACGACAAAATTATGTCCTGTTGAATCTTTACAATATTTATTGTTCGTAGCTACTAAGCTAATGGTGTAAGCTCCTTTTTCTAAGGTAAAATCATCTGGAAAAGCCCCTTGAAATGATTTTCCATTGCTCACTATCCAATTATACTCATCGGCATTAGTAGATGAATTTAACATATTGATAGGTTCAGCAATACACAAAATAGAGTCAGCAGAAAATACTGCCTTAGGGTTAGCCATGCTGTTGATAATAACGTTCTTTGTAATATCTCTAGTACATGTTTTTCTGTTTCCCACTAATGTCATTTTAACAACTATACTCCCTCCATTACTATTAAATTTGTGTATGGGAGCATAGTTGAGAGAATCTATTGGCGAGCCGTCTCCAAAGTTCCATCGTACTCCGCTTACGGTACTTGGATCTGTCAGATTTTTTATTTGTACTTCCTGTCCTTGACATACCAGTGGAGGCACAGAGAAATCTCCTTCAGGAAGCTTATTTGTCTTAATTGTCAAAGTAGTAGTATTAGCACTACATGCAGTACGAGCAGTAAGCTTGACAACAAAGGAAGTATTGGCCCTATTGAAAATATGTTCGGGGTTTTCTAAAATTGAAATTTGCCCATCGCCAAAATCCCAAACCCAACCTTCTGGTTTAGGAACAGAGGCATCTTTAAAGTGAATTACTTCACCCGGGCAGGCTTCCGCAGAACTTACATTAATAAGTGCTTTGATATTTGTAGGATATACTTGAATCTTGGTAATATACGTGTCTGTACCACATTCATTATTAACCAATAATGAGACTGAATAGGTTCTTATGGTTGAATCATTATTAATAAAAACATGAGATATCGTATCTGCTTTTGAAATTACGTCAGCACTTCCATCTCCAAAGTTCCATACACCATTTTTTTCACTACCAGAAGAACGATTAGAAAACTTTATTCGTGCAGGGTTACACCTAACAATGGTAGAGTCGACACCTATTTCAGATTTCACTATCGGTTTCACAATGATTTCGATAGAAGCAGATTGTTTGCCACAACTATTTTCAAGACTAAGTGTTGTTTTGTAAGTCAGATTGTTTTTACTAGTATTATTAAAAACATGAGGAGCAATTTTATAGCCTTTTTCGTTGGGACTACCATCTCCAAAATTCCAACTATAGGTTAAGTCGCTACGTTCTGCCTGCCTGACTGTAAAAGAAACAGGTAATGGAGCACATCCTGTTGTCTGATTTGCTGATATACTAATAGCCGATGGGGGTGATGTAACGGTGACTACCTTACTGATACTATCCATACAACTTCCTGATGCCGCAATTAGTTTTATAGAAGTACTGCCAGAAGGTATATCTAATGAAGGACTGGCTTGGGTAGCTACCTGTGTAGTGCCAACAAACCATCTGTAGGTTGTTGCGCCAGTAGAATTGTTTATAGGTTGAACTTTGTTGCCTGCACAGCCATCTTTAATACTGAAATCAGCTTTAGGACGACCAATTCTTATTTGGGCAGAAGCACTTGCTTTACAGCCCACATTGCTGGTTACGTCATAGTTTATTTTAATAGTGCTTAAAGAAATTCCGGTTAAAGTAATAGAATCACCAATGATACAAGTTGAACAATCAGGACTGGTCCAATTTCCTCCTGAAGGACTACTTTTTAATTTTACACCTGAAACACCCTGACATACATCAACATCATTTATCGTAATATTAACGCCAGCTACATTTATTCTAACACTATCTGCTACTCTACATTTGCCTGTTCCTTTTACATATTTAATAAGATAGGCTCCTGTTGTTTTGGGGTTGAAAAATGTATTCGTTCCTTGAGTTTGTATATTAGGGTTATTATCCCAAGCCCCTCCTTGGATATCCACTTTTAATGGTAAAAGACTAGAACCGACACAAACCGTTGTATCGCGGGGTAGTGATAGTATCTTAATAGGTTTTGCTTGTGCTACAAAGAATGTATCCGAAACTTGTTGGTTTCCACAAGCATTTGATAGTCTCGCCACAACGATGTAAGGCGATGTGGATTCAGATAATAACTTTTCTTCTGTTAATCCCAATGGACTTCCATTTAGCGTATAGCTTGCATCAGCTATAGGGTTGACCAGTTTATATCGGATAGGTTCGCAGACGTCTGGCTGAGCTGTAATTTTTAGGGTTGGTACATCAATTACTTTATGAGGACAGTAGGCAATGCTTGGACTAGAACAAGGGTTATCGGCAGTTAACTTGATATTATAAGACCCTGTTTTTTTGAATTTTATTTTAGGAGTAGGAGAGTTCCGATTTGTCTTTTCGACATACTCCCAATCTACGCCTTCAACACCCGGAATATCCCATCGTAAGGTGGTAGCGTTTGTAGAAACAGTACCATCTAGCCGAAGGATACCACCATTACCCAGACAGATAACCGTGTCTCTTCCTGCAACAACATAGCCAGAATCAGAAATAGCAGCAACTGCTTTGTTTATTACTTGGATATTTTGAACAAAAGGCTGGCTAGTTCCACATGAATTTGTTGTTTTGAGCGTAACATTATAATACCCAGCAGCTGTATAAGTATGTGTACTTGAACTTCCTTTAGGTGAACCATCACCATAATCCCACTCATATTTTGTGATAGCTGGACACGAGCTATTTACAAAGTTGGTCGATTGTCCAATACAAATAGTAGAGACACTAAATCTGGCTTTAGGAAGATTTTTGAAGGTGATGGGCGTGATGTTTCTATCAGGGTCTGGATTACAGGAAATCTGGTTAATGGCAGCTATTTCTAAGCTATAATCAACATCAGTAAGACATTTTGTAATAAAATCCTTAAAATTATAAGTATGTGAATGAGTGATTTTTTGTTGGGTGGATGATGTGGGAACAGGGGTATTAAAAGTTTGCGATGAACCATCTCCCCACTTTATTGTATAGCTTGTAATAGGGCAGTGGTTTGGTGGCACCACAACCTCCGCAACGAATGGGAAAAGAGTATCTTCTTTGATACAAATATTTTGCCCCACTGTTGACGTTATCGTGACGTTTGTCACTGTTTGACTAAAACTGTTAATCAATGGGAAGAAAAATAATAAAAGAATGAAGGTGAGTTGTTTATGTTTTTTCATAGTAAAACTTAACCTGTAACTATTAATTAAATAGAAAGAACGTAATTAATGGAGTAAAGGGATAAATTACTCTATTCCATCTCCAAGATAGTAATTTATATAATCTTATATACTTTTTAGGAGTTGTATTTCTACAGGGATATACATCAATAATTGAAACGCATTTCATCTTTATAGGTCTACTATTATAAATTACATTATTGGCATAATTATTTAACCATTATAGGGAAAAAGGTTTGCTCAAACACCTTGAGAATTACACTTGTTAATTACTTGGGCATAGGTGTGTAATACATTAGAGTTTTCTTGAGGAGGAGTATCACCTCCATCATATACACACTTTCTAAATAAGTCCTAATTTTATTAAAATCAGTGTAACTAAACCAATTTTTAGCATAATTTAAATTGCTGTATGTCGCTATACCCAATTGTACATCTGATATTATTTTTCATTATTTTTTATCATTAGTACACTTTGTTACACTTAGAATACGCATAATTGGAATGGATAAAATAGCACATTAATAATTATAAACTTTTAAACTATAAGGGAAAATAATTAAATGACTTCAGACCTTTAGTTAATAATTATCTATAATTTGGTGCAGAACTATTTTGATACTAATAACATTCTTAATAGGCGTTATTCCTCCTAGTGATACAACTATATTATGTAACATATTCTAAAGCAATATTATATTTTCGTTTCTTATACCGCTACATCATTTAAAAATACATCCCATGCAAAGTTTTTGCTTACTTCTTTTACCTTGATTATCACATTCAGTTTTTTCTACTCGTTCTTCATATTGATAATATTATATATCCATTGTGAAGTCCATTGAATTCTTGCTCAAATAAAAAACAATTGCTATTGTATCTTTAGTGTTGACTTTCTCGGCACTATAGTGTCTGTATTATCTTTAATATTTATTTTAAGAAAACCTTAGTGTGTTAATATCAAATCAGTAGGTATATGCTCACTTTTTAGCAAAATATTGCAATGTCAAATAAATAAAAAGGAGCCATTTATTCATGTTTTAGGGATATTAATTGTGTTGTTAATGTGGCTTTTCAGGAACGATAACAACTATACGCAATAAAGTATATACTCTTTCCTATAAGTTAATTAGGAAAGAATATAATAGCTAATAAACGGTCTATTCTCTAAAAAGTACTAGAGATTGCCTGAAACGTTAATGCCTAATAATTAATTGTCACAATTCTATTCACTTAAAAGAATATTTGTTAAACACGGATTTCAATGATAAAATCAAAAAAATGAACCCATCATTGAAATTCGTGGTGGAAATATAAAAAAGTTTGTTTATAACTTGAATGATACCCCTAAGCTAAACGTTCCAGATGATGAATTATAGCCAGTAGCATTAAAGAGACCGAAGCGAGTCTCAATGTGTGCTCCTACTTTTTCTGTAAACAAATATGAAGCACCTAATTGTAAAGTACTGAAAATTTCAGCACCTGTCTCGAAATACTTTCCAATGCTGATTCCAGAATATGCACCAACATTCTCAGGTAGGTTAAGAGCTTGTCCAAAATAGTATTCACCTCTAGCAAATAAAGCTGTAGAACTTCCTCTAGTATAAGAAGAATAGTCTAATTGTGGTCCAATCGCTATATTATCAGCTATCCCAAATCTAGAATTTACACTTAACGTAGTAAAAAAGTCACCAGGTTGAATACCAGCATCAACAAGCGTAATTCCTTTAGTTACAAATTGTGCACTAGCATTTTTTACAGTAAATGCTAGCATTAAAATTACAGCAAAATTAATAATTGTTTTTTTCATGATTTTGTATATTGTTAAGTTGTTATTGGTTTCAATCCTTAATAGAAGTACTATAATTATCTATCAAGCCTAACTTTAGCTTTCCAGATGTTATAGTTCTTTTCTGCGTTTGAACTAAAAAATAACGTATTGTCATTTCCCCAAGCAGGGTCACTTTCATCTGTTTCTCCTTGAGTTATTTGGATAAGGTCAGTACCATCAGCTTTCATAATGAAAATGTGCTTATTTGATTTCTTAGGATTTTCACGGTTGCTGGAAAAAGCTATGTATTTACCATCTCTTGAGAAAGCACCATCTTGATTGTTATATTCACCCGTGGTTAATTGTGTCTTCTCGCCTGTTTTGATGTCGAAAGTAAACACCTGTACAAACTTACCTACCATTAGGTTGTAGATTATTTTGTTATTCTCAATTGGGTTTAAGCTTATGTGGCTACCCTCGGTTAGTACAGAATAATTACCACCTTTCATATCCATAGTGCAAATCATACGACTATTGCTCATGAGGGTAGTAAATAGAATTTTGCTATTATCTTTTGTTACAACGGGTTCAGCATCATCTTCGCCCATTGCACCTGCAGAAATATAGTTAAGCCCTACGCCATTTATGTCTGAGCGAACAATTACAGGTCTTTCAGGTTTGATATAACTAAAAATAATTCCTGAATTATTAGGTAACCAAGTAGGGTAAGCTGCGTTATTTGCCAATGGATTTGTGATAGGTTTACCGATTTCCTTTTTAACAATTCGAAACTTTTTATTAGTTACTTGTTGTTGTTTCCCATTTGTTAAATTCAAAGAATAGCTAATTTCAAGGGCATTGTACAGTAAATATTTACCATCTGGGCTAACTCTTGCAAAGAATTCTTGGGTTGGATCAGACGTTTCGCGAGTAAGGTTTTCTGCATTACCAGTAATACCTGGAACAGATGGGATTTTTTGCGCTACTAGCTTGGTCGATAAAGCAAACAACAGCACTATTGCTATATACTTTGGAATAATGTTTAATAATTTCATTTTTTGTAATTTTTTATGTGATGGATTTCGTCGCATTAATGCTAAATAGAGCATTAAAGACAGTTGCATTGATACTTAAAATATAATTACATCTATGATGTATTTCTTGAAATCTGTAAATATTGATAGCTTAAGCTACTAATGTTTATTATTGACCATTACCCATAATAAAGGAGTCTATAGAAATTATATAATAAATTGACTGTCTGAGTTACTTTTAGGTATAATGATTTAATTTATTTAATCATTATATACCGCTTATGATAAAGATGTAACAGTGATTGAAGAAAAATATGACAATTTATTTTATCATAGCCTCAACAGTATTTCCGTTTAAACCTGTAATTTCTATTTTTAAAGTTTTGCATTCTGATAAAAACTCAGCTATAAAATCGGTCGTGGTTGTATGGCTTATTTCCATATTTCCTTTATTGCCACTTAATGATTTTTTCACTTCTTTGATTTTATTATTTGTTTTCAAATGATTCATAATAGTTTGCATTTGAGAGAAATTCACGTTAGTTAAAACAATAGAAGTGATGTTTGAAGTAGTAGAAGATGATGCTTTGGATTTTGTGGCAGGTGCAACCCCAGCAAATTGAATATTCATGGTACATAAACGATCCATTAAATACTGTGACATATTTACGGAGGCATTTTTGATGGCGATTTTATTTGCAATAGCCTCAGAAACATCTATACCTCCGCCTGCTACGGTGTTAGTAGCTAAAATAGAGCCATCCTCTGTAGCTATAACTTTAATTTCTAAACTTGCTCTACACGACGTCATTCCGCCTTGTGTATTGGTGCGTTCTGAAATTGTTTGCCCAGTAATAATGATGTTGGCTCCCATTTTTAAACCTAATGCAGCCATAGAGCCAAGATCAGCAGTTGAATCAGCTATCTTCCTCATTTTTCCATAAACTTTTGGATCAACTACCCTGAATCCAGCTTCAACAAAATGTCTAGTTAGTTCGGTTTCAGTTGCTGATTGTTCAATCACCACAGGTTTATAAACAGCCGAAGCACTTGTTTGGCTACTACCAGTATCCTTTGCTTTGGCTTCTTCCTTCTTTTTACCAAATATGCCACTTACAATATCTCGAGTAACGTTCATGTTGTTCTCTCGTTCTTTGAGGGCTAATTCTCGCTCTCTGCGATTCAAATCTGTATTATCATCACTTCGTGAAGTTCCCGCTGTAGTAGCTTCAGTTATTAGGATAATTACTTTGGGTGATCCATTACTAAGCATTTTGCAATTGTCAGCATTATAATGTTTTACCTCTTTTGGTTTAAGGGGTTCCGGTATTTCCATTTTATCTTTCTCATCTGCGAGTGTTTCTACCGACTTAATAATAGCTTTTTGCATGGCATCTTGCACAGACCTATTTTGGGTAGAACCTACGGTTTCTACCCCCAAAATTTTCATTCCTGAAAAGCCAGAAGAATTCCCTTTCATATTGATATCTTTACTGAATAAGAGTTCTCCTGTTTGAGGGTTGAGGACTTTTAAGGTAAAACCAACTGTTGCTTGGTTGCTCCCAACACTAAAACCTATGACAGAAGTAGATGATTTCCCTTCGGTAAAGTCAGTAACCTCTCCTGTAACAATGAGCTGCGCACCTAACATTTTACCAGCTTCAGGGCTTGTCCCATTCGTGAAACCATCTTGACCAAATGCCATTTCGCCAGTAGCATCACCAACATTTTTGTTCATTTCTAATACTCGAAAGCAATTTGTTTGCTGAAGAGCAGAAGTTAACATTGTAGCAAGTTCATCACCAAAAGTTGCATTGGCTTGTGCGGATTTAGTAGAGACACTGAAACGAGCTACCTTAACTGTAACACGCTGATTTCTGGGTAAATCTTTGCATTTTTCTGCTATTTTTTCAAGCGTAATTTTAGGGTCTTTTTGAGCATTAGCATTGAAAAAAATAATACAATTAAAGAGTGTACTAAGTAGTAAAAGTTGTTTCATGGTATATAATGATTTATGAATTAACCATTATATACCACTGAATAAGAAAGGTAACGAAATTAGAAGGGGAGGAGGGAAATTTATTTATAATTCACTACAACATCATAAGCACCAATGTTATCTGTCAGATTTAAGTCGTTGACTTGAAAAGTAATATCAATATATTGACTACAATCTGTTATTATTTCACAATTTGAGCCACATGAATGCCAATTCTTTTCGCTATTTATTTTATACATCAATACAGCATGTTCAAAATTTGGAACAATGCTATATTCAGGGATAGGTAAGCCAAAGAGACCTCTGACTCCATCAGGTGTAGAAATTCCAACATAAGTACCAACATTAATAGTCCCACTTGCTTTTACAGATAATGTTTTACAAAGGTTATCTAATTTGATACCCTTTGTCGTTAATTCACTTACTTTTAAATTAAGAGGCAATAGGTTTATATTTAGGTCTTTACATGGAATAGAATATAGTTTATTTACAATGCTTGAATCTGATTTTGATGTTTTAAGGGTTTTATTAGTTAGGTAAGGATACATTATGGAATTATTGTCGGTTGAGGTTTTCATTCCTAAAAATAGACCGGCATGATAAGCGATTGCTTTTGAAAGACTTTCGTTATCCCATGGGAAACTATTACTTAATTGTATGGTATAAACATTGTTATATTTAACAAGAGCGGCAACACTTTTAATTGGAAATACAAAAATCCCTTCAGGGGTTTTTAAATCTGCAATGGGTATAGTAGCCCCTTCAACAAATTGTATTTTAATATCCGATTTTGTGCTATCTGAAAATTGTAGGAAAGAAATGTTTTTATTCACCTTCTGCCAAAGGTTAAAGCCTTGTTTAACGGCATTTTGTTGTGCGGTAGTTTCAAGTTGTTGATAATTGTTTACAAAAGCATATCTAAATGCACATAGTGCAGATGCTTTATAATCAATTTCATCATTGATGATAGAGCTAACAGAATATAACTTTTCGATGGGTTCTAGCTCATGCTGGCATTCCCAAAAACAAAAACTACCTAGTAGTATAAATAGTAGTCGGATGATAAATGCTTTCATTGTGTTAGCGTTTTAATATGAAGCCTCAATTATTAATTCCTTACAATTTCCAAAATCTAATAGTCAGTTCTGCCCCCACTTGATAAGACCAAGCACTATAATTTTGGTTTAAACTTGTTTCCGTTTTGAAAGGGAGATTCTGTGCTTGAAAGGTAATCATGGCTCTTATGTAGGTATTTTTCATTTTTCTCTCTAGGCGTTCACCTCCTATACCAATGTAAACTCCGGGGCTTATTCCTGTTTTTAATAAGGGCGATTCGTTAGTGTAAAAGTTGGTATATTTTGTTTTGAGCATATAATTAGCTGAGAACCCAAATGACATTAAAAAGCCAAATCTACTGGCACAAAGGGTGTCATTTTTAGAACCAGTACTGCTATAAACCAAATGTGGACTTATACTAAGCTGCGTTAGGTCAAAGCGTTCTATAGCTTTTTTGATTACATCTTTGTCACTGTAGGTATCAAATCGTAATGGAGTATATCTAAAATCTATCTCAACCCTCGACTTTTTGTACCAAGAGTACTGGCTAAGGCGTAGCCCTAGTGTAGGAGTATTATAGCCTTGTGTGGGCACAAGAATGTTGTTTGAATATAGCATTGGGAAAGAGAGTATACCCCCACCCAAAAGTTCAACATTCCAATTGCTTGGTTTTTGAAGAATAGCCTTTATGGTATTAATCTTTTCTCTGTTGTCTTTATATATCTGAGAGTTTGGATATAATATCATCAAAGTAGAATCAATCTCTTGATATGTAGAGAGAGCGTCACAGTATTTACCTGCATTATTAGCTATATCTCCTTTTTTTATTTTTTGAATAGACTTATCATATAGTTTAGATAAAGCTTCGCTGATAGCAATTTCTGAGACCGTTAATGAGTCTTTTGATTGTTTATTTCTAAATAATTCAGTTAGTATTTTAGGATAGTCTGTCTGGATTACCTCATCAATATCTTCATAAATACCTTTCCTAGTTGGAGATGCTTTAAGGCTATTTTTTAAGTAAGTCTCAATAAAGCGTCTTCTGGTTGTAAAACTTGGGCTGTTAGGGGTGTCTCCGTCATTGTTTTTGAATTCTTTAGCAACTTTTGCAAAAATATTCAATATGTCCTTACTATCGAGACCCTTTTTTAATAAAAGCCATACACCCATTAAATCTGCTTCATGTTCTGCGGTATAATTTTGAATTTTTTTTAGATTTTCAGCATCGACACCAGGAATATTTTTTATTACTTGGCTAAGTACATCAAAACGTATTTTGTTTTGTGGGTCATCGTGGATATGACGGCACACCAAATGCCCAACTTCATGAGCTAAAACAAATAAGTCACCTTGATTCTTTACCAAATCATCAAAGAAACTATTCATGAAAACTAAACAAAATACGTCTGTTTTTTCATTGTATCTTCCAACAACAGCACCCCCATGTCTATCAGCACAATTATCTTTTGTTAAATATACTTTTCCTGAAAATTTAAGACTTCTCTTTACGTCATTGTTATAGATATCTACGAATGAAGTTATATTATCAATAGCAAGGTTTGGATCGTAAAAGCTTTTTGTTTTTGGATTGGAATTTATTCTGCCAGAATTGCTAAAATCAATAAGGTGAATATTGTTGTTATTTTCAGTGAATTTTACGTTGACATCACAATCACATTTTTTTCCATCATTTTTTTGCACAGGCACAGGTTTTGGCTGTCCCGAGGCAACAAAAACACTTAGTATATTAAAACAGATTAGGCAGGTAATTCGTAAAAGTTTCTTCATAAATGCTTATTATTTGGGTATTAATGGTTTGGGCTTGTTTGATGAATCTCTGGTGAGGTCATAATCAACACTGCCCGTACTTAGGGTATAATATTGGGTTTTTGCTTCATGTTCTAATTTCCAGTATTTAATACTATCGGGTTCATATTTATTGAAGGTAATTTTCAGGGTATCGTTACTAAACAAATAGGTATTGGCTTTGTCTTTGGTTACTGCCAATATTAGCGAGTCTGCCTCACCAGCAAAACCAAACATAACGTTGCCAGTTTCATAAACCCCAACTTTAGCATATTGTACTTTGTCTGTTTTATACAAATTGGCAATCCACCAAACTATACTAACGAGTGCCAATATACCTCCTACTGAGGCCGCAACTCTACTCCAGATTATTTCCCGTCGCGGTGCGGTAGGTAACGCAATGGGATTATCATTTTTTTTAAAGTGTTCAATCTTTTTTCTCAATGCTTGTACTCTAGCAGCATCAAATTGTTCGCTGATGGTTTTTTGGATAAGATAATCTTCATAAAAATCATTATCGTCCATCAGCCGTTGTTCTATTTGTTGAGTTGTATGCTCGTCTGTATTTCCTTCTATGTATAAAATCAAGAGTTTAATCTTGTTATCGTCAGTTATTTCCATTTCTTTAAGATATTTTTTTAATGCAATCTTTTATGTTCTTGTTAAGCTTAACCCTTAGTCTTTCCATTCGTTTCCTTAAAGTTTGTTCTGGAATACCTGTTTCTTCACTAATCTGAGCATACCTTGCACCCTCAAGCATACGATTATAGAGGAGCTTTTCTTCCGTTGAAATGTTTTCGTTGTTTATGGCATTTTCCTTGCAATGCTCAATTGTTTCTTTAAGTTCCTTTTCAGCTTCTGTTTCTTCTGGGAAATCATTGGCGTAAATTTCTTCAAAATTATCAACTGTGAAAACTGGGTCTTTCCGCCGTGGTGTGTTGTCAGAATCATCAGTTGGTTTATTATAGTCTTTATTAAAGCCACTCCTATAAAGATTCAATACGATACCTCTTAACAAATATGGTAATGGAGATTTTAATGGGGGAATAGCCTCATTTGGGTTTTCAATATGCGTTTTTTTAACAACTACACAAAGGGCATCCACTAATAAAGTTTCTCGGTCTTCATCAGCAACGTATAATTTTTTGGGATAAGCCAGCGACTTTGAAAAATATGGAGATTGTAAGGCAGGTAAAAGCCTAAATACAGTAGGAGGGTTTTGCTTTAGTTTGAAATACCAAAGAAGACCAACGTTGTCTGCTAGTTCTTTTAATAGTCTTTGTGTATTAGCCTCATCCTTTATCGTTGCTTGATCGGTATGGTATTTACCTTCAATACACATAAAAAAGGAGATGAAAGTATCATCAATAATTAGCTCTTTGTCGGTATCATCAAAATTATACTTTTTGTATCTCTTGGGTACAGTTTTTCCTTTTTTTATCGGTTTGGGCTTACCTTTTTCATCTAAATCAGACTCGCTTAGATAGGTCTGATTAAAAAAAATCTGTAGGGACTTTACATTTTTTTTATAAAAATCTTCTTCCCAATTTGAGTTAGGCTCTGAAAAAAAATCTAATATATTATCGAAAAATGACATAAATGTAGTTGTTTAGTGGCAAGTTTTTACTTACGTTAAACTAGTCAATAAACACTTATTAATCAAGTAAATAATTGAAATTTATATATTCTTTGCATAAAAAAGCCCATCCAGAGCAAACATAGATGGGCTTTAATTTTAATCATGGATGATAATCAACTGGTGGTTTAAAAGAAGCTAGAGAGTCAGCATCAACTTTTAAAATAGTATCATCTGTTGTTTGTGTTTTTACTACTGATACTTTAGGAACGTACGTTTCTTCCTGCGAACAAGAAGCTAACAAAAATGTAAAGGCTATTAAAAGCCCCGAGAAGATGCGTAATCTTCTGCTAAAGTTTTGATTGTACATAGAAACTGTTATTTTTACATATAAGCTCAGTTTTGTTAAGCTAAACTTTAATAAAAATGTAAAAATAAAGTTTCTAAGCAATATTTCAATGATTTTATCAATAATATTACGGTTGTTTAATACATAAAAAAGCCCATCCAGAGCAAATATAGATGGGCTTTAATTTTTTAATCATGGATGCCAATCAAACGGCGGTTTAAGAGAAGCTAGAGAGTCAGCATCAACTTTTAAAATAGTATCATCTGTTGCTTGTGTTTTTACTACTGATACTTTAGGAACGTAAGTTTCTTCCTGCGAACAAGAAGCTAACAAAGAGGTGAAGGCTACCAAAAGCCCAGAGAAGATGCTGAATCCTCTACGAAGTTGTAATTGTTTCATGATAAAAAGAATATTATGAGTTAATGAGCCGTATGTGGTGAACCTTTCACCCAAGCTTGCTCACCAACAGCGTAGACTTTTTACATGCTTTGTGACATTTACAGGAAATTTTTTTAAAAAAATAATCTGTTACCTTTATTCCCTTTGTGGAAAATAATAGCTAAACACTTACCCTAAAGCCATGAAAGATTTTGAGATTGTTAAAAAACTGCAAGCAGGAGAAGACATTAATAAGGTTACTGAATATTTATATAAAGTAAATCGTTCAAGTGTTATCAATATGGCATACAAGTACACAAGAAATAAAGAAGATGCGGAAGAAGTTTTTAATGATAGTATATTAACGTTTATTAGAAAAGTGAAGACTAATGGCTTTGATTTTAGTAAATCTGCTACTACTAAAACTTTTATCTATGCCATTGCTGAATTAAAATGTTTAAAAAAAAATGAATCAAATAACCGTAGGCTATCAAGGGATGGAAAAGGATTGGAAGAATTATTGTCTCAAGCAGATATTCTAAATGCAGAGGAAATTATGATTTTGGACGAAAATTACAATTTTTTATGGGGAGCTTTTGATAAATTATGTGAGCCATGTCGTAAAATATTAAAGGCATATTTTATAGAAGAACTAACTTGGAAAGAAGTAGGAGAAAAGCTTGAACTCCCAAGTGTTGGAGCGGCAAAAATGAAAAGTAAACGTTGTTTGAATAAGTTGAAAGAGCTTCTCACTAAACAATAATATAACAATAAAAGAAATGAAAACAAATGATGAATTTGAGGATTTTGATTGGATAGATAGATACTTGAAAGGAGAACTTTCGGAAGAAGAAGTAGTAGCGTTTAATAATAGATTGAATGTTGATGATAATTTTAAAGAAGATTTTTTACAAACACAACAAATGTATAAGCATTTGGACGATTTGCGAGTAGAGACAATTGCAAGAGAAACACTGCAATCGCTTAAGATTAAACGAGTGATAGGTGTACCGATTTTCATTATAAAAAAGACTATATCATTTGGTATAGCTGCTTGTTTGGTGCTCAGTATGTTTTTAATTAATAGCCCCGTTAATTTACCTGATACCGAAAACGATATTAACGTTTTAAGAGAGATTGA
Organism: Arcicella sp. GW458-12-2-14-TSB2; assembly: GCF_059423785.1. Classification (NCBI taxonomy): domain Bacteria; kingdom Pseudomonadati; phylum Bacteroidota; class Cytophagia; order Cytophagales; family Flectobacillaceae; genus Arcicella; species Arcicella sp. GW458-12-2-14-TSB2. The sequence continues at coordinate 20,218 of NZ_JBWKYN010000003.1, forward strand.
TACAACAGAGTTTACCCCCGAAAACAGAATTGTGTATAAGACTTTTTTCGACGGGCAGGCACATTTTGTTTCTGGCGAATATTTGTTGGCTTCAATGGATTTTGAAAAAGTACTGACAATTAATGATTTAAGAGAATACTTTAAAGAAGCTGCTCAATGGCATTTAGTATTATCGTACTATAAGAGCAACCAACCCAACAAAGCCGAAAAATTGTATGAATCCCTTAGCGATTGCGATGACTGCGAATACCGGGTAGCTTGGTTAGATAAGTGGAAAATTTGGTGCCAAATTCAATGGCAGAAGGTAAAGGGATGAATAGGCTTTTTTTGTAAATGAGCGAGCCTATACATAACGTAATAAAAATAATGCTACCTACAGAAAACCAACCCCATGGAAATGGACTAGTGTCGAACACGGCTTCGTTTCGACCAATCAGAATAAAATTAGCCCAAAAAAAGGGATGGTTAAATTTTTTATAAGCATCACTTAGCCAAAAATCAGCTCTTGCTTTTTGTAAGGCTATATCAATGGGTACACCATCTAGCAGATATTTGTTCAAAATTTCTGTGAGTGCTGAACTGGTAACATCATTGGCTTTCCAGTGGGTAGATACTACAGAGGGGCAACCCGAATAAGCAAAAGCTCTTGAAAGCGAAATCATGCCTTCTCCGTTTTGTACTTGTCCGTTTTCGGCTTCGCAGGCATCTAACACTACCAAACGAGTATCTTTTAAATTGAGGGTATAAATTTCATCCAGAAACAAACGATATTCAGTATGGGCTGATGGGTAAAATGCAATATAAGATTCGGCAGGTTTTTTGTCATTTGTTTTAGCATGGGTAGGCAGATAAAGTACTTTATAGTTTTGGTAATGAGCCATAAAGTTTTTCTTGGTAGCTTGGCTGTCCACAAAACTATTTTCATTGATAGAGAGTGCCTCTTCTTTAGACTTCCCCAAAGCACTATAGACGAGGGAGTTATTAACAGCAATAGTATCTGAAAAAGGAGCAAAGGCAATCACAGTATTTTTAAGGACTGTTTTAGGTTGATGCATATTCCAGATGCCCGCAGAGTAAGTATAGGCAATATAGTGTTTTTTGCACAGGTAATCTTTCAGGGTTTTGCCTGATTCTAGCACTTCAAAAGGTAAAATGCCAAAGCGTAGGTCTCTGGAAATTAGTAAATGCTTAGACGACGCTATAAAAGCCTCAATGGGCTTTATAAGGGTGTTATGTAATTGAATGGCATCACTACTCCCTTTGTACTGCCTCATACCTGGGGGCGTGGATATTTCTTGTTGGAGTCTGGTCAGTGCTAAAGTGAAATCTTTGGGTAGGGTTTGTTTCAAGATTCTAACCTCTTTCTTTTGAACCGCCATAAGGTATAATTCATCATGAAAGATGGTATAGGTAATATAGGTGGTTTCGGCAGGTAAGTTTTGTTGAATAGTCGCCAACGAAACTGCATTACTATTCACTTTGGCTTGATAATAGGCAGGGTATTGTTGTTGAAGCCTTTCTATTAGGGTTGAATAGGCTAGTTTTTTGTGAAAGAGAGCTTGTTTAGTAGTTGAGTCTTTTTCTTGATTAATTAACTTGATTTTAAGAGAAGCAATTTCTTCCCTTAAATCTGCCAGATATGCTAAATCGGTCGTGGGAATTGTTTGAGACAGGGTATTACGTTCAAGGAGGGCATCGCTAATGGTTATCTCCCTGCTTAGCTCCATTACTTTAAAAAAATGTTGTTGAGTAATAACTGGTTGTGCTTGATGATGATGTCGCCAATATTCATAACTGAGTTGCAAAGCTATGCCCTGAGCCTCGGTGATACTGTTCCCCAAATAAGCATTATACTCGGGTATGGTCTGGTTTTTCTTTACATAAGCAATAGCTTCTAGGGTTTTTAAAGCACAGATAGAGGCTTGCTCGATAGCCTCTGTTGTTGTATTAGTTTGATATAACCTTTGCCAAAGTTTTGTTTTAATACTTAGGCTTTCGATAAGTGTTTCAAAAGAAAGCACTTGGTCGTTGATTTGTGGATTGTGTTGATTAGATTTACCCTTAAAACCAAGTTGAGTTCGCTGTAATGCTTTTTGGATATAATTAAAGGCTGCTTGAGAATGATTAGCTTCCATCTCTAACATAGCCATTTCATTATAGGCTTTAGTAATAATTTCATATCCTTGCGAACTACCATTGAAAGGGAATAGAATAATTTTTTGTAAAATTTTTGCCGCAGCTTGAAGATTGTGTTCTGCTTTTAAGATTTCAAATTGACAAAAAACTTGTTTTAATTCAGTATCTTGATTAGATGAAGCTTGCTTATTTTTTTGATAAATTATAATTGAGGCATTTAAATATGACTTAGCTTCATTATATTTTTTTAATTTGACTAAATAATTTGCTACACCTAATAATAAGCTAACTTTTTGACTATTTTCTTTTTTACCATAGAATTCAAGAGATTTCTCTCCATAGAAAAGAGCTTTTTGAAATAATTGCTGTTTTTCAAAGCTTAATGCAAAACTATGGTAAATCCCTGCCATATATTGTAAATCATTGTTTTTTTTTGCAATGCCTTTAGCTTCGCTTAATAGGGATTCTATTTGTTCAAAACGCTGTTGATTTACTAAAAAAACGGATTGATTATTGTAATGGGTCAATACATAGCTAGGTATTTGTATTTCTAACCGAGGTTTATTGATTAATAAAGTATTGGCTTTTTGAAAAAAAAAGTGGCAAGAATCTACCCTATTGAGTTTTTTGTACATTTCCCCTGTACTTGAATAAAGTTTAAAAGTAACAGAGTCACTATTAATCTTTCCAATTTTAAGAAAATTCAACCCTTTTTTACACCATTTTAAGGCTTCAAGATAATTTCTTTTTTCATAATACATAGTGCTAAGGTCTACACTAAGATTAGCCATTCTTAGATAATCCTTTGCAGAAGAAGAGAGGTGAAATGCCTTCTGATAATATATTAAAGCACTATCTTTTTTATCTTCATCATAATATCCTTCAGCTTTATTTCTCCATCTATCAGAAAAGCTCTTTTTTTGACAAAAAGCACAAGAACTGACAAAAAAAATTAATAGCGTTAGTAGAATGTATTTCATTTATATTAAGGTTAGCAGTATGTATCTATTTGATAATGTGATGTATAAAAATAAAAAACTTTTAGTAAATTCCAAACTTTTGTACTTACTAATTAGTTATCACAAGTTTATCCTAAAACTAAATCCATGCTTTTCAAAATCCAGGCTTTCATAAAATGCATGGGCTTCGTGGCGTTTTAAATTGCTGGATAATACTAATTTATAACAGCCTGCTTCTGTACATTTATCCATCGCAAAAACCATCATTTTTTTCCCGATTCCCTTCCCTTGAAAAGCATCAGAAACGACTACATCTTCAACCACTGCGGAGGGAGTACCGATATGTGCCAGATTGTCCATAATTAATAAGGCGAAAGTGCCAATAACTTCTTCCTCATTTGCAGCAACATATACCTTATAGTTAGGGTAACTCATCATTTTCTTGAAGAGAGCTTCTGCCTGTTCAATGGTTAGAACTTCTCCTTTATCTAGTACTTTGGCATAGAGACTGAGGATAGCAGGTAAATCTTCTTTTATGGCTTGTCGAATTTGAATATTCATGGTTTTAAGAAAAAAAATAGTACTTTTGGACAAAATTTTAACCTTGATTTTAGTATCCATCTAAAATACTTAATTATTTTAAAATGAACTCCGTATCCTCAGAATATAAGTTCGTTAGAAGAATAATTTAATTTTAAGCACTAAAATCAACAATCAGAAATCAAAAAAATGTCATACGGTTTATTAAAAGGAAAAAGAGGAATTATTTCTGGAGCATTAGATTCCAACTCTATCGCTTGGAAAGTAGCTCAGCGTGCTAAAGAAGAAGGAGCAATTATTACCCTTACTAATGCACCTTTAGCAATGAGAATGGGAGAAATCAATAAATTAGCCGAAGAGTGCGAAGCTAAGATTATTCCTGCTGATGCTACTTCTGTGGAAGATTTGGAAAAACTTTATGAAGGATCAATGGATGCTTTGGGTGGAAAAATAGATTTCGTATTGCATTCAATCGGAATGAGTACTAACATCCGTAAAAACAGACCTTATGGCGATTTGAACTATGAATGGTTTATGAAGTCGTTAGATGTTTCTGCTTTATCATTCCACAAAATGTTGCAGGTAGCTGACAAAATGGATGCTATTGCTAATAATGGTTCAGTAGTGGCTTTGTCTTATATTGCAGCACAACGCTCTTTCCCTGATTATACGGATATGGCACAAGCTAAAGCGATGTTAGAGTCGATAGCTCGTTCGTATGGTTTCCATTATGGAAAGAAAAACGGAACACGCGTAAATACAGTTTCACAATCGCCTACTAAAACTACTGCTGGTACTGGTATCTCTGGATTCAATGCTTTCTATGAATATGCCAACCAAATGGCACCACTGGGAAATGCAACGGCTGACGAATGTGCAGATTACGTAATTACGTTATTCTCTGACTTAACGAAGAAGGTAACAATGCAAAACCTTTTCCATGACGGTGGTTTCTGTTCTGTAGGTATTTCAGAAGAAATCGTAGCTAAAATGGGATAATCAAAATAGGCTTGCGTAATAATATTGAGTGTAAATAAGTGTGGCAATCTCTTTAGAGGTTGCCATGTTTTGTTTTAGGCTTAAACGAAAAAAGCCCTTTACATCAAATGCAAAGAGCTTTTTAAGCAAATATTTTTATTACTATAAACTCAAAGTACCTCTACGAGCAGCATCTACTAAAGAAGCTTCTAAGCCTTTTTTGTTAATAGTACGGATAGCTTTCGCTGAAACTTTCAACTGTACCCATACACCTTCTGATTCTAAGAAAAATTTCTTAGTGTGTAAGTTTGGAAAAAATTTACGCTTAGTCTTGTTGTTAGCGTGAGAAACGTTATTTCCAACTTGTGTTTTTCTTCCTGTTAATTGACAAACCTTCGCCATGATAAAATTCTTTTATTTGTTATGTAAAATCGCCTTGAGAGCGATGTAATAGACTTGATTACCAGTGTTTTCCGAAATGGAATGCAAAATTATGAAATATTTGTTAATCTAACAATTAATTACTGAAATAAAACGAATATTTTTCGTGTTATCATTCAAGGACACACTTAAATTGAAATATTCATGTTTTATTATTCATTCAAGACATTCAAAATTAGTACTTTTGTTTAAAGCTAACTGCCAAGATTACATCATGCTAAAAAAAACAGTAACATCTCTTTTGTGGCTAATAAGTCTTCCTTTATATATATATACTTTATTTACCTATTTATTAGCTTATACTCTAGTGATTGATCACTGGTTTGTTGGTTTTATGATGATGAGCCTACCCGTCGTCATGTTGCTCTGTGCTATCACTGCCATTACTTGGTTATTTATCAGGCCATCCAGAATGATTTTACCTATTATTGTTTTGCTAATAGGCTATCCTTTTATCCGACGAACATTTGGTTTTCATATAGCCAAAGAAGCAGATAAAAGCTTATCTGTACTTGATTATAATGTGTATGGTTTTCAACATAGTGCATATTATGAACATTTTGAAGATAACGAGATTAAAGAAAAGGTAAAGAACGAGATTTCATATTGTGTAGATACTCAGGCTGATATTAAATGCTTTCAAGAATTTTCTAGTTTTAGGGAAGATGCAGCCTTTAATACTTTTGACGCCATGATTGTGGATAACCCATATTATGTCATTAACAGTATTTATGGCACAGGTAGAGTTTTTTCATTAGCGATATTCTCTAAATACCCAATCATTCATGAAGAAAAGAGTTTGTTTGGACAAACACCCGGAAAAGACAATGGTAATGGCTATCTACTAGCCGATATTGCGTTGAAAAATGATACCATCAGAGTAATTAATTTACAATTACAATCAATGGGCATAAGGGTAAAAAAAGTAGTGGATGAAGTAAAGGGGAGCTCATTTGGTCAGGCTAGAGATGAAACTCGTGCTATTCTATGGAGTTTGAAAATGGGATTCATTAAACATTCAAAGGAGATAGAATTAATCGAAAGACGTATTGATGAAAGTCCGTACCCTGTAATTGTGTGTGGAGACTTTAATGAAACGCCTTATGGAAATGCTTATGGGCATATTCGTGATAGATTGAAAAATTCTTTCGAAGAAGCTGGAAATGGCTTTGGATTTACCCTAAATCGCAGTCCACGATTTGTGAGAATTGATAACCAATTCTGTAGTGAATCTATTGAAGTATTAGATTTTCAAACGCATAATCATATTAAATCATCAGACCATTACCCTGTATTTGGAACATATAAAATACATTGATTTATGGCTGATATTTTCCCATTTTGTTTTGTTTAAAATCACGATGAGCTTTAATCAGGTATTTGAAAATTTGTCGAGACTCAGTTCCGTAAAAAATACTCTTTTTTATATTTGTTATCGCACAACCATTGATATCTTTCATTACCATCTTATCTAAATGCTTGTATTTTGTTTGCAAATAAAGGTTGTTACGATAGATATAATAGCAACGGATTGGAGAGTGAATATCCTTGACTTTCTTTACCATATATAAGGTCTTGATTGAAGCCCTTTTTACGGCTTCTCCAAGCTCATGTTTAAGAAATATATTAAGAAACTTTATGATGTCGTAGCCGCAGTTCTGTGCCCTTAAACAATACTCTGTATCTACCCCGTCAATAAATAGGGCTTCGTCGAATGGACCAATCTGCTGATAGGCTGCTAAATTTAAAAAGCTACCAGAAGTAATCATGGCAGGAACTTTTACGAGGTTAGTCTCGGCGATTGATTCTTTGTACTGTCTGCTGAAATTAGGCCCAAATAAGGCAACCTGTTTTTTATCTTGATAATTAGTAATACTATCAATGTATAAGTCAAAAGTATTGCCCTCAAAACTTGAATCTTGATCCATCAATAACAACCATTCAAAACCCTCATTAATAGCTTGCTGGGCAGCTTCATTCAGCCTTTCAGCAATACCCTTGTTGATACCATCACTTGAATAATGTATAGTAGGGTTATTAAATGATGATTGATTGATAATGCTGGCAGAACCTTCAGTGTTGTCCAATACAAATAGTTTATCAACAGCGGTATGATAGCTGTTGATATTTTGTAAGGTTTGTTGTGTAGGATGGTAAAGTATTACTACTGCTGCTGTCTTCATAATAATATTGATTTTAATGCTGAAGAATTAGTTTTTGAGCTAAAAACTCAAATTGAGGTTGAAAAGAAAATTCAAAAGCATTTGGTCCTTCTGGAATAACATTAGGTGATTTATAATAACTTTCCAGCATTCTCGGTGTTTTTAGTGCTTCTGCGATGGCATAAGGGAAGGATTGATTCCCAATAAAAAGCTTTGCCCCTGCAATAATTTTTGCTAATTCAAAGAAATTACTTACTTCAACGTATACTAAATGTGGTATAACTGCCTTCATCAAAGCATATTCCTCTGGTAAACCAACGAAAACCAGATTGTTATATTTTTTGAGAATAGAATAATCAATAACTGGCGAGTTATAGCGGGTGCTTCTGGCAATAACGATTTTATCAGCCATTGAATTGTCCTTTGGGATAGTTAACCAAGGTTTGCTGAGGTCGTAGCTTACCGCAAAACAATTAAAATACCATCTGCTAATATGTCCTTTAGAATAATCGAAAGGAAATTTTCGGAATACATCTAAATCATAATCAATTTCTTGCTTATCATAAATATCAATTTGCTGAAACTGTTGCTGATGAGTCAAAAGAGGCTCTAGCATCAATATCGATTTTTCGTTTAGCCCAATGCCTTGAAGAGGGTGCTCTCCGTCAACTTTTATTTTCTGACCGATATTCAAATGGAGACGTGCTTTGCCGTTTTCAGCCAAAGCATACATGGTAGGAATAGCATAGATAATATCACCCAAATGCCCACTATGTTTGAAGTCAACAAGAGGTTTGGGGGTATCTAAAAAATTGATTGAAGGAATTTTGCTAACTTTTAGTTGATATTTATAATTTTGATAAGCGTCTTTGTTAGTGTTTTTTAAATAGAGTTTTTCAAAAGGGTTCAGTTTTTTAAATGCCATGTATAAAATGGTATAATTAAGAATGTGAGTTTAAAGAAAAGTTGAGTAATGTATTGTTAATCAAGTTGTTGTCCTTGATTAATAAGTGAAGTTAGCATTTATTTTACATAAAATCCCGCATAGGTTTTCCTAAACGGGATTTTATATGATTATTTTATTAGAATGACTTTGCAATATTCGTAAATTCACGAGATTTCAATGATGCACCACCAATCAAGCCACCATCCACATCTGGACAAGCAAATAATTCTGGAGCATTTTTTTCATTACAGCTTCCACCATAAAGGATAGAAGTATTATCAGCAACTTCTTGGCCATATTTTGTAGCAAGATGCGCTCTTAAATATGCATGCATTTCTTGTGCTTGGTCAGAAGAAGCCGTTAGACCTGTTCCAATTGCCCAAATTGGTTCGTAAGCAATCACCACTTTAGCAAAATCTTCAGCAGAAAGATGGAAAAGGCTATCTGTTAATTGTGACGCTACAAAAGCAAGAAAATCTTCTCCTTGACGTAATTCTAACGATTCTCCACAACAAAAAATTGGCGTTAATCCGTTTTCAAGTACAATGTTTACTTTTTCAGCTAACTCCTCGTTCGTTTCGTTAAAATATTGACGACGCTCTGAGTGCCCAAGAATAACGTGTGTAACACCGATTGACTTTAGCATAGAAGCCGAAATCTCGCCAGTATAAGCACCTGAAGCTTTGCTTGAACAGTTTTGTGCCGCAATACCCACATTCGAAACTGTTTCTGTATATTTCTGTAGAGTAGCTAAATAAAGTGCTGGTGGAGCAATAATTACTTGCACATCAGTATTTACTTCGTCTTTTACCATGTTTACAACTTCAGAGGCTAAAATTAATGCCTCATCAGCTGTTTTATTCATTTTCCAGTTTCCTGCTACAATTTGCTTTCTCATTGTTTTTTGGTTAATTATAAATTAGATACTTTAACAAAAGTACTCGTTATCACAATTTTAAAAAACAAAAAAGGACAAGTATCTTCATTCTGATAGAGAAAATTTTGATTTTTTTTAAAAGTTAGCCTCTCAAATGGGTAGAATATTGACTATCAATTCAAAATAAAATTGCTTTTATTAGGTATGCTAAATCTGCTATTTTTCTTAAAAAATATGTGATGGAAATTTTTGTGTACTTTTCTTTGAATAAACATTAATTTTTCTATGTAGACTCTTGGAAATATGTAATATTATTCCGATATTTAGTTAAGAAAATGACTCCTCTTTATGAAACTCACTTGGCATAAAATATTATTGTTCAGTACTTTACCGCTGGCAGGGTATTGTCAAGATTCTATTGTATCTGCTGAACAAAATAATAGTGGTGTTACTGTCACTACTATTCCCAGAAACGAATATCCAAAGAAATTTAAACTGAAGCCTGTAACCGATGAAAAGTTTGGTTTTCAGTTACTTAAGAAAAAAAACAAGACTATCATCCCATTTGAATTTCATGCTAATTTAGTGATAGTACCGCTCAGGATTAATAATTCTGATACCTTACGTTTTATACTGGATACTGGCGTAAGTTCAATCATTCTTACTGATTTCAAAATAGCACAATCTCAACACATGATTTATAGTAGAAATGTGAAAATTGCGGGTGTTGGTATTGGGAATGACCTTGAAGCAGGAATTGTGTTAGACAATACTATCAAGATGGGCGAAGCCATTGGCTATCGTCAGAATATTGTTGTCTTAAAAGACGATATCCTAAGACTGAGTGAGTTTGTCGGAAGACCTATTCATGGTATTATCGGATATGACCTTTTTAACCGCTTTGCTGTAACGATTGATTTTGCTGAAAATCAGTTGATTTTGGAGAATCCAGAACATTATAAATATAAACCTTCTAAAGGAGAACGCTTCCCTATTTCGATAGAAGAAAATAAGCCGTATCTAGGTACGGTAGAATTAGTAAATGGGGAAGAAAAGGTACCTATCAAAGTATTGCTGGATACTGGAGCAGGACATGCTATTTCTATTGAAGTAAATAAGAAATTTAATATACAATTGCCCCCTAAGGTAGTGAAAGCCCAACTTGGACGAGGATTGAGCGGTATTATCAATGGAAATCTGGGGAGATTACCCAAAATTAAGTTTGGAAAATTTGAATTAAACAATGTAGTGGCGTCGTTCCCTGATAGTTCTTCATTTCATTTAAAGCCCACTAATTTTTCTGAACGTCAGGGAAATGTAGGGTGTGAATTTCTTAGAAGATTTAAAGTTACTTTTAATTACCGAGATAAATATGTGGTGTTGAAGCCTATCAATAGAAGGATGAAAGAGCCGTTTGAACACAACATGAGTGGTATGGAGTTGTTGGCAAGTGGAAGTGATTACCACGAATTTATGATTGAAAGAATTATTGAAAATTCACCTGCTCAATTAGCAGGGTTGCAACAAGGAGACAGGGTGATTTTTATCAATAACAGATCGTCTCGTGATGTATCCATTTCTGAAATTTATAAGATATTTCAGAAAGGAGAAGGTAAACCCGTTAATTTGGTTGTGAAAAGAGGGGCGAATGTGATTTTTACAACGGTTAATTTAAAAAGATTGATATAAAAAAGTCGCTTAGTAAATATTACTAAGCGACTAACACTTAAACCAAAACTAAATTTTTATCTTTCGATACGTCCATCTAATAACTCAATTACTCGGCTACCATAAGTAGCATTTTTTTCAGAGTGAGTTACCTGAATAATGGTTACGCCTTCATCGTTCAATGTTTTAAATAATTCCATGATTTCTTGGCCTTGCTTTGAGTTCAGGTTGCCTGTAGGCTCATCTGCCAAAATCAAATTGGGTTTTGTAATAATAGCCCGAGCAATACCTACCAACTGTTGCTGTCCGCCAGAAAGCTGATTGGGGAAGAGGTCTTTTTTACCTACAATATTGAACCTGTCTAGAATATCAGCTACCATAGATTTTCTTTCAGACGCCCCAATGCCATGATACAACAATGGCGTTTCGATATTTTCATACACCGTTAGTTCATCAATCAAATGGTAGGCTTGGAAGACAAAGCCAATGTGTTTTTTGTATAATTCTGCTCGTTGCTTTTCTTTGATTTTAAGCACGCTGTGTCCCATAAAAGAATACTCTCCTTCATTGGGTTCGTCCATCATACCAATAATGTGTAATAGCGTAGATTTACCTGAGCCCGAAGGTCCCATGATGGATACAAACTCACCTTGCTCAATAGTCAAACTTACATCACGTAAAACGAATGCTCTATTTACTCCTGAATTATACCAACGAAAAATGTTTTTGAGTGCTAACATATTTTTAATTTTATGAAAATTTCTTTGTTAAGCCCTAAAATCGGACTAATTATTTATTACCATTACTCCGTTTTAAGGCTTTTAATGGGATTAGTTAAAGCGGCCTTGAATGTTTGTAAGAAAACAAAAAAAGCAATCATCAGGCTAAAAAATATCGCTATTGCTATAAATATTTGCCAATTCAACTCAATTCTATAAGCATAACCTGTTAACCAACTGTTCATGCTAATTACTGCTAAAGGAAAGGCAATAACTATAGAGATACAGATTAATACGATAAATTCTTTCAAAAAAAGCATAACGATACTAATACTTGATGCACCCAATACTTTTCTGATACCTAGTTCTTTGGTTCTGCGAGCGATACTCATTGACACCATTCCTAAAATACCCAATACTACAATAATAACTGATAAGAATGTGGCTAATTCAGAGGCTTTTTTTAGCTGTATTTCAGACTGATATAGCTTCTTGAGGGTATCGTCCATAAAAGTATATTCAAACACCGAACCTGGCATCAATTCAGTCCATTTATGTTGAATGGCTGATAATGATTCAGCAATATTGCCTTCGCGAATTTTGAAAGATAAATACCTGAAAATAGTATTTTCTTTGACATTCATAAAAGCCAAAGGCGAAATAGCCTGATGCATTGAACCTAAATGAAAATCTTTCGTAACGCCAACTATCGTATAGCTTTGAGGGCTAAAATGTAAACGAACGATTTGCCCAATAGCTTGTGCTGGACTTTTAAACCCCAATGCCTTTACACCCGCTTCATTCAACACCATTTTCCCTGCCTGAAAGGATGATTCTTTGTTTTGAAAAAATACCCCCGCTACCATCGGGATTTGGTATGTTTCAAGGTATTTATCATCACTGGTTAAACTAGGAATATATACAGCTTGGGTAGAATCTTGTCCCATTTTATAAATACCGATGCTATTTTTTGAATTAGTCTCAGGAATTTCATAAGACAATGTAGCATTGTTTACTTCTTTTAATTTGGTCATTTCATTTCTGATAGTCTCCATTTTTTCCACCCCTTTCGGCGACCAATCCCTTGGTACTCTGGCTGTAATAATGGCTTCTTTATGATAGCCCAAATCTTTAGTAAAAAAGTAATTTACTTGTTTGGTAATGACGCTGGCTCCGACCCCAACAAAAAGAGCAATTGAAAACTGTGAAACAATCAATAATCGCCTGAAAAAAATATTTTCTTTAATCGATTTCAACTTACCTTTTAAAGAATCGATGGAAGGTATGTTTGATAAAACAAAAGCTGGATACATACCTGATAACAAACCAATCAATAAAGCTAACAAGATAGCAAACACAAAAAAGTAAGGCGTTATCGATAGTAATGATGGTATTGTCTTATTCAATATTTGTCCGAAAATGGGTTGAAATATTTCAAATAATATCAATGCCACCAGTAAACTTACCAAAGCAATTAAAATAGATTCGGCTAAAAACTGACGAATAATTTGTCCTTTCATGCTCCCAAGCATTTTACGAACGCCAATTTCTTTAAGCCTTGTAAAAGAATTACCAATTGAAATATTGATAAAATTGACAATAGCCATTAATAAAATAAACAGCGCCGTCATGGTTAGCGTAAAGATTGTCTTTTTTACTATCCCATTGTTTGCTTCTCTATACACCTCTTTTACAGGTGTCAGATAAGGCAACAGGTTATCACTAATATTGGTAGGAGCATTAGCTTTAATTAACTTTGCCATAGGCTTAGCTAAGCTTTCGGGTTTTACACCTTCTTTCAACGTGATATAACCAACATTATAAGGATTGTTCCAAGTATTAAACTGACCTCTACCAAAATAATCACTGCTTTCAAAGGACATCAACACGGGTGATTTTGTGCTATTGAGCAAATTTGTAATGGAATTGGTCGCTAGCTTATCTAACACGCCCGTAATCATAAAATCTTTTTTACTCCCCGAAAATGATTCTACTGTTAAGGTCTTTCCTACCACATCCGATTGTCCAAAATACTTAATAGCCTGCTCGGCAGTAAGAACCATCGTATAAGGCTGGTTCAAAGCCGTTGTGGCATCGCCATGAAGTAATTTGAATCCATACATATTTAAAATAGTAGAGTCGCCAAGCTGTATCTCTTCTCTGAAAATTTTATCCTTGTTGGCAAACGTAGAAGTGATGCCATCAAAACGATAAAAGTTTTCTACCAAATGAGGATAATTTTCTTTAAGCGCTTCTGCCAATGGAGCAAGGGTTGCTATTTCCACACCCATATCTGCTTGTTTCCATTTGCTTTGAATTAGGTACTGATTATCAACATTCTTTAAATCAGCATTTACTTGTAGTTCTCCCCAAATGTAAGTGCCAATCAGTAATGTAAAGGTAATGCCAACAGACAACCCTAATATCGAAACCAATGAGTAAAACTTCCGTTTCATCAGGTTTCGCCATGCTATTTTAAAGTAGTTTTGTATCATAATTTCAGAAATTTATTATTCAAAGTGAAGATAGTCAGACTAATATACATTCTGATTTAGCTTAACTTTTTTTAACATTTCAATAGAAATTACTCCGTTCTCAAACTCTTTACAGGATTAGCCAAGGCTGCTTTAATAGCCTGAAAGCTTACCGTTAATAATGTAATAACTAAGGCACCAAGACCAGCAAAAGCGAAAATCCACCAAGAAATATCTGTTCTGTAATCATAGGTTTGTAACCAATTGTGCATATAATAATAGGCAATTGGAGTAGCTGTCAAAAGCGAAATCAGTACGAGCAATACAAATTCTTTTGAGAGTAAAGTCCATAGATTCAGAACGGTAGCTCCTAATACTTTTCTGATACCAATTTCCTTCGTTCTTTGTTCGGCTACAAAAGAGGCTAGCCCGAATAAGCCTAAGCATGAAATAAAAATAGCAAGTACTGCAAAGAATGAAGTCAGTTTCCCAATTCTTACTTCATTAAGAAATTTTAGATTATATTCATCATCAGCAAACCAATAATCGAATGGAATATCAGGAGCATATTTTTTTAAAGTAGTCTCAATTTTTCCTAATGCTTCTGAGGAACTTACCTTGGGATTAATTTTGATATTAATGATATTTATCCATTTATAGTCTAATACAAAAACAGTACGTAAAGCAGGTTCATACGGTGAATTCATGACCATATCTTTTACTACGCCTAGTATCTTATAAGGTTTGCCGTCGATTTTCATGGTTTCACCAACTACTTGTTTGATGCCCATAAATTTCACTGCAGCCTCGTTCAATACAACCCCTGTAGAATCAGTTGAAAATGCTCTTGAGAAATCTCTCCCTTCTTTAAATTGCCAACCCACAGTTTTTCCAAAATCGTGGGTTACTGCTACTGTGCCAAAATTGCCTTGAACATTTGGGTCTTTGCCTTTCCAATCGTAACCATTATTAATTGCCCAAACGCCCGTTGTAGGACTTGAAGATTCAGACATTTCTGATACAGCACCAGTCTGTATCAAATCATTTCTGATGGCATTATAGTGCTGTAATAATTCAGGCGTGTTGACAAACATTGTTAATAAGCCTGAATTATTATAACCTATTGGACGATTTTTGGCAAATTGAATTTGGTTAAAGATAATAATCGTTCCAATGATTAAAGTAATTGAAACGGTGAACTGCAAGACTACTAAAACTTTTCTAGGCATTGAGGCAAAATGCCCGATTCTGAAAGTTCCTTTCAACACTTTGATAGGTTGAAAAGAAGATAAATATAAAGCTGGGTAACTTCCCGCAATAAAACCTGTTATTAAACAAAAACCTAAATCTAAAAGCCAAAAAACTGGACTCGTGAACAGGATAACCATTTTTTTATCAGCTATTTCATTGAAAGCAGGTAAACTAAGTTCTACCAATAATAAGGATAGCACAAAAGCGATAAATACTACCAAGAAAGATTCACTAAGAAACTGAATGATTAATTGGCTACGCATTGAGCCAATGGCTTTTCTAACGCCAACCTCTTTCGCACGTTTTTCAGAACGAGCCGTACTTAGGTTCATAAAATTGATACAAGCCAATAGCAACACAAATATCCCAATAATGCCAAATAGCCAAACAAACTCAATTTTACCCCCTGTGTTTATGCCATTTTTAAACTCAGAATA
This sequence comes from Arcicella sp. GW458-12-2-14-TSB2, assembly GCF_059423785.1. Taxonomy (NCBI): domain Bacteria; kingdom Pseudomonadati; phylum Bacteroidota; class Cytophagia; order Cytophagales; family Flectobacillaceae; genus Arcicella; species Arcicella sp. GW458-12-2-14-TSB2. The sequence goes on from NZ_JBWKYN010000003.1 coordinate 35,806, forward strand.
TAGATGCCATTTATTCATGGGATGTAGAAATACTTCCGGTTTAAAAGAAGCACCTGCTTTATCTACCTTAAGGAGTTTTACATCTTTTATTTTTGCAGAAACTTTATCCACATCAGCATTGTCAGCCAACTGAGCATAGGTTTGAAAGGCATTGCTTCGCCAAGGATTAGATAGCTTTTCATCCCAATTTTCATTTTTTATGTAAAGGTCCCAAGGAGCAATGAATGCTAAATCATGAAAATCGGAATTATAAGGAATATCTTCATAAACGCCAGTTACTTTTAAATCAAATCTATTATCAACTTTGAACGATTTGAATAAAGGATTTTCATTACCAAAAAATGCTTTTGCTGTAGATTCATCAATTAAGATAGATGATGGGTCTTTCAATCCATTATTTGTTCCTTTCAGCATTTTTAGGCTAAGCATTTCTGGTGCATCGGCTTCAAAGTATTCGCCTCGTATAGAAAGTTTTTTATCACCAAACTTCAAGATATGCTTTCTTCTTCCAGAAGACATTAGTACAAATTTGAAATCGCTTCCATATTTTTCACGAATTTCAGCACCTAGTAAATAGGGATTAGCTGTCTGCGTACCCACTTCGCCATTAAAGGTTTGATGTTGCATCACTTGTACAATTCTATCATAGTTTTTATGATATTTATTGAACGACAATTCATCATGAATCCACAAACCAATCAGTATTGCTACTGCCATGCCGACTGCTAATCCACCAATGTTAATTATGGAATATCCCTTGTTTTTAACAAGATTACGAAAGGCGATTTTGAAATAATTTCTAAACATAATGATATGACTTTAGATTGATGACTAAAAGACTAAAGGTTTTTAGATTTGGTATTTTGACGAAAAAACACGCTAGATTCAAAAACTCCTAACTCTAAATCATTCTGTCCTTAGGCTCTTTACAGGATTAGCCAAAGCCGCTTTTACTGCTTGAAAACTAACCGTTAATAATGTAATAACTAAGGCTCCTAGTCCAGCAAAAGCGAAAACCCACCAAGAAATATCTGTTCTATATTCATATTTCTGTAACCAATTGTGCATAAAGTAATAGGCAAGAGGCGTTGCTGTAATGAGTGATACCAATACGAGCAATAAAAAATCTTTTGAAAGCAAAGTCCATAGGTTTAGTACCGTAGCACCTAATACTTTTCTAATACCAATTTCTTTGGTTCTTTGTTCAGCTACAAAAGATGCCAGCCCGAACAACCCTAAGCATGAAATAAAGATAGCAAGGGCAGCAAAAAACAAGGCTAGTTTTCCGATACGCTCTTCGGTTTTGAATTTATTAGCAAATTCATCATCTGCAAATTTATAGTCGAAAGGAACTGAGGGAATATACTTTTTGAAGGTGGCTTCAATTTTTGAAATAGACTCGCTCGCACTTTTATTAGGATTCAACTTAAGGGTTATCCAATTTACATCATGTGAACTCAAGAAGTAAAAAGATTGCTTTACGGGTTTGTATGGCGACTGCATCAGCATATCTTTAATTACCCCAATAATGGTAAAATTTGATGCATTTTTACCAGTCCCCCATGTAACTGTTTTTCCAACAGGATTTTTAATGCCCATAAACTTTACGGCTGCTTCATTAATAACCAACCCTAATGAATCAGTAGAAAAATCTCTTGAAAAATCTCTTCCTTCTTTAAACTTCCAACCTACAGTTTTTCCAAATTCATGGGTAACTCTAATGTTTGCAAAATCTGTATCAAAATTAGGGTCTTTGCCTTCCCAAGAAAAACCACCAGAGTTTGACCATACTTCTGTTAATGGACTTGATGATTCTGCTAATTCAACAATAGCTCCAGATGCTTTTAATTCATTACGGAGCAAATCAAATTTTCCATAAAAATCTGGTGTTTTCATCAATATCATCATTAAGCCATCTCTATTATAGCCAATAGGTCTGTTTTTTGAAAACTGTACTTGTTTGTAAATGATGATAGTACCGATGATTAACGCTACAGAAACTGTGAACTGAAATATTACTAATACTTTGCGGGGAATGGCCGCAAAACGACCAGCCTTGAAAGTACCCTTTAATACTTTAACGGGTTGGAAAGAGGATAAATATAAAGCAGGATAACTACCAGCAACTAAGCCAGTGAGTAAACTAAAACTAAGTGAGAGAATCCAGAACAAAGGGTCTGTCCATAGAATCGTCATTTTTTTATCGGAAACCTCATTGAAGAAGGGTAGAGCAAGCTCTACAATAATGATTGAAAATATAAATGAAAAGGCTACTACCAATAATGACTCGCTCAGAAATTGTGCAATTAATTGTCCACGAACAGAACCTATCGCTTTACGAACGCCTACTTCTTTTGCACGCTTTTCAGAACGAGCAGTGCTTAAATTCATGAAATTGATACACGCTAATAATAATACAAAAATACCTACAATACCAAACAACCAAACGTATTCTATCAACCCACCCGTATTTACACCATTTTTCCAGTTAGATTTCAAGTGCCAGTCAGCCATTGGTTGAAAGAAAATTTTAGCATCAAATCGTCTTTCTTCTTTAGGCAGATTGTTGAATTTTGAACGAAGTATTCGCTTATTGACAGTTTCAAAATCAGTATTATCGGCTATTTGAGCATATAATTGAAATGAATTATTATCCCATTGATTGTTATCTCTTGCTCTTTTAATCCAATCTTCTGAAGAAACGTATAAATCCCAAGGGGCAATGAATTTCAAATCTCTGAAAGTAGCATTAAAAGGTAGGTCTTCATATACGCCTGTTACTTTTACATTCAGTTTATTATCAATTTTCATAGTTTGGTTAATAGGGTCGGCCTCGCCAAAAAAAGCTTTTGCCGTTGATGCTGCAAGTAAAATAGAATTGGGCGTTTGCAGTCCTTCATTCGTTCCCTTCAACATTTTCAGTGACAACATCTTTGGGGCATCAGTATCGAAATAAATACCACCTTTAGATAATTGCTTGTCATTAGTAGATAAAATATGGTCTCCTTCCCACGAAGCCATGGCTAAATATTTAAAGTTATTGCCATATTTATTTTTAAGTTCAGAACCTATCGGGAAAGGCATCGCATTGCCTGTGTAAACAGTTCCATTTTCTGTTTGATGCTGCATTCCAACACCTATTTTATCATAATTTGTATGATATTTATTGAATGATAATTCATCATGAATCCATAAACCAATTAGCATTGCTACAGCCATACCAACTGCTAATCCACCGATGTTGATAAAAGAATATACTTTATTCCTAACAAGATTTCTGAAGGCTATTTTGAAGTAATTTTTAAACATAGCGTGATGAGGTTATTTTGATGGTGATATGTAATATATATTTTCAAAAACATAACCAAAAAATTATCTGTTTGATTTTCAGTAGATTATGTATTTTTACAAAAAAAGAAGTGTCCGTTTTCGGACACTTCTTGTGCGGTTTTGAACAAAATATTTAGCCTCTTTTATTCAGACCTTAAACTATTTACAGGATTTGCTAAGGCAGATTTAAAGGCTTGGTAGCTGATCGTTAATATCGTAATACATACTAAAAGAACTAACACCAATGCGAACATCCAGCCACCAATGTTGATTCGGTATGGGTAACTTTCTAAGAATTTACTGGCAGACCACCAAGCTAATGGAAATGCTAGTACTACCGACACAAACACTAATTTCAAAAAGTCTTTGGTTAGCATAGATACGATGGCTAAAGCACTTGCACCAAGTACTTTTCTGATACCTATTTCTTTGGTGCGTTTTTCGGCAGAAAGCGTGGCTAAACCAAAAAGACCAATACAAGAAATAAACATGATTAAGATAGCCGAAAAGCTAATGATTTGCTTCCATTTTGCTTCTTTCTCATACTGTTTCTGGTTGATTTGGTCTTTAAATTCATAGATATACGGTTGCGTAGGGCGTAATTTTTTAAATACCTTTTCGATGTATTTTAAACTAGCAGGCGTATTGCTTGGCTTAATTTTGATATTCAGTTGCGCATACTGACTCATCTCTGGATTGCTAGTGAATAGTTGAGGCTTGATGGTTTCGTATAAAGACGAAAAATGATAGTCTTTCACTACGCCTATTACTTGAAACTTCCTATTGCGTGAAAAGAAATCAACCGTTTGTCCGATTGGGTTTTTCCAGCCCGCTTCTTTTACAAATGCTTCATTGACCAAAATGGCTTGTGCGGTATCTGAAGGAAAATCTTTTGAGAAATTTCTGCCTTGTACCATCGGTATTTGTAAGGTAGGCAGGTAATCTTGGTCAACAATATCAAAGGCAAAAACCATATCTTTTTTTCCATTGACTCTGGCAATCGTATTCCAAAAGCCACCTTGACGTGGTGCTACGTTTTCAATAGCTGGATTTTTTAACAATTCTTGCTTAAAGGTCTGCGTTTCGGTGTAGGTCATTCTGCCAGTTGACAATTCTACGATATTATCGTCTTTATACCCTAAATCCTGTTTGACTAAAAAATCAAATTGAGCGTATAGAATCAAGGTAGCCATCATCATAAAAGCTGCTAACGAAAACTGAAAAACTACAAGACTTTTTTGTAAGAAACTACCCTTCGAAAGCTTAAAACGACCATATAGTGTATCGACAGGACTAAAGCTTGATAATACCAACGCAGGATAAATACCCGCCAAAAATCCTGTGAGGAGGAACAAGCAAAAATAAGCAGCAATCAGTTGAACATCAAAAAGGTATTTCAATGACAATGCTTTGTTTGATAAGCCATTGAAGATAGGTAAGGTTAGTTCTACCAAAACGATGGCTAAAAGAAAGGCAATGAGGCTCAAGACAAATGATTCGCCCATGAATTGCCAGATAAGTTGTTTGCGGTCGCCACCTACTACTTTTCGGATGCCGATTTCCTTACTTCTTTTTACTGAACGAGCTACTGTTAGGTTTACAAAATTGATACAGGCAATCAACAATAGAAAAATAGCCAACCCAATTAGCACATACGAATACATGGGATTACTTTCGTCTCTTAGTCCATTAGCTGCTCTGAACTCAGTAGAAAGGTGAACATCTAAAAAGGGTTGCAATCCATATTGTATGGTACTTTGGTAATTCCATTTTTCTTTCGCTTCAATCAATTGCCCTTTTGCTTCACGCGCATAAATACTGGCAAATTTTGCTTCTAAGGTCTTTGGGTTAGCAAAAGGTTTTAAGGTTACTATCGTGTTTAAATAAAAATTTATCCATTGGTCATCATGCGTTTTATCGCGGTGATAGGGCATCAATAAATCAATCTTGATAGATGAATTCTGTGGGGTCTTTTTGGTAACAGCACCTACGGTAAAATCTTGGAATGTATCATCGTAATTAATAGACAATGTTTTGCCTAAAGCGGACTGTTTTTCAAAATACTTTTCGGCAACTTCCTCCGAAATCACGACAGATTGTGGGTCTTTTAACGCCGTTTTAGCAGAACCTTCTGCAAAGTCAAAAGTGAAAATGGTGAAGAAAGAACTATCCACCTTCATGGCATCTTGTACCAGAATATCATTGCCTTTTTTGATATTATAGCTTTCGCCTTGCATACGGACGTAGTTTTCAATCTCGGGCAATTGCTCTTTAAAACTAGGGCCAGGCATCATGCCTGTAATCCCAAATTTTTGTACTTTACCATCTGGAGCAGTTTCAGTAGAGGTAATTCTATAAATCTGATTGACATTTTTATGGAAACGGTCGTAACTGACTTCGTCTTTGGTATAAAGCACGATTAACATACAACAGGCCAAGCCAATGCTCAATCCTGCAATATTGATAAACGAAAACACCTTATTGCGTCGGAGGTTTCGGATAGCTATTTTTAAATAGTTTTGTAACATCGCTTTAATGGGTTAGTTTTTATTCATTGCGGAGGCTCTTGATAGGATTCGCCACTGCTGATTTCAACGCTTGATAACTTACTGTAGCGAAGGCTAACGCCATACTGGTTAAACTTGCCAACAGAAAGGTTTCCCAAGTCAGGGATATTCTAAAGACAAAGTCTTGCAACCATTTTTGCATAGCCCACCAAGCCAATGGAATGGCTATGAAGTTGGCAATGATAACAAGCCCTAGGAAGTCTTTAGAAAGGAGGAATACAATATTCCTGATGTTGGCACCTAATACTTTTCTGATACCGATTTCTTTGTCTTTTTGCTCTGCCAAAAACGTAATTAATCCAAAAAGACCTAAACAAGCTATCAGAATAGCGATACTAGTGAAGCTGAAAAACATCTTTGACATACGTACTTCATCACTGAATGTCTTTTGAAATGCTTCATCTAGGAAATAAAATTCAAAGGGCTTCTCGCTTTGGTATTTTTCGTAGATGTTTTGCACTTGTGCCACTTTTGCTTGCACATCGGTTTTTGAGTCTAACCGCAGATAGATACAACCAGATAATGTTTCAGCAGGATTGGGGGCAGGTACTGAAATCATCAATGCTTCTATTTTTGATTTGACACCATTATAGTGAAAATCTTTCATGATACCACCGACTATGGTTGTACCACTTCCGAGGTTCACAGATTTTCCTACAGGATTATCACCCAACTCCATTTGTTTTACAGCTACTTCGTTTAGATAGACTTTTGCTGTTAAGTTTTTATTGTCAATAGGTGCTTTCAGCCATTTCAAATCAACAGTATTAAAGAAATTTTCGTCGGTACTGATAGCAAATAAAGTTACTTCCTTCTTAGAAACCAATGATTTGGTGAACCATGCATTTACGCCTTTATACAAGGGCGTTGAAACGGTTGAAACACTTTTTACACCACTTATTTGCTTGAGTTCGTTGTTGAATAATGCGATTTTTGAAGAGGCACTTTCTTCAATAGGTAATACCAAAACTTGGTCTTTGGTGAGTCCTAAATCCATGTTTCGCATAAAATCTAGTTGTTGTTGTACAACCAAGGTGCAGATGATAAGCACTACAGAAACAGAGAATTGAAAAATTAAAAACCCCTTACGAACGACTGCTCCACTTTGTTGACTTGAAAACTTACCTTTTAGGACTTCTATAGGACTGAATCTTGAGAGAAAAAGCGAGGTGTAACTTCCAGATAATAGAATACTTAATACAAATATTGATAACAGTAAGCCTATAAAAAGAGGGCTTTTCATAAAAGAGGTATCTACCTCTAAACCCAAAATATCGTAAAAGGGCTGGCGTAGTATTTCTAATAAAAGGAAGGCTAGTACAAAAGAACATAAACAATAAATAAAGGCTTCTACATAAAATTGTTTTACTAAGCCTAGGCGTTCGGCACCAACTACTTTTCTGATGCCAACTTCCTTTGCTCTAATCGTGGCTCTGGCGGTTGTCAGGCTCATGTAGTTGAACAATGCTAGTACTAGGATTAATATCGCTATGCCCGAAAAAATCAAGGCAAATTTTGTGTTTGCTTTATCCGAAAAATTGCTTCCGTTATGAAGTTTATCAAATTGTTCAAGTGAATAGGTCGCCGTTTCATCAAATCCTCCTGATAGTTTACCCGCTTTAATAATCGTCTTTTCTACTTTAGAGACAGACTGCTGTTTATTCAATAATAAAAAGGTTTCAAACGAACCCGCACGCTCCCAAATTGATAGCTTAGAGGCATCTAATTTGGGAAAAGTAGATATAGGAGTAATTAATTCAAACTGAAAAGTTGAATTAGAAGGCATTTGAGCCATAACACCCGTCACTGTGAAAACTTGTTTGCCTTCTAGCAATAACGTTTTTCCGATAGGGTTTTCATTCCCAAAATATTTTTTAGCAACCTTCTCTGAGATGACCAAACTGAAAGGATTGTTCAAGAATGATTTATCATTGCCTTGTAAGGTTTTAAAAGTAAACACTTTGAAAAAAGCAGGGTCAACGAATGAAAGCGATTCTTCTTTGAATTTGATTTCAGGATGAAGCGCATTTTTGAAAGTGACATTCCTTTCATTGTTTATTCTAATAAACTCTTCTACTTCAGGGTTAGCTTCTTTTAATAATTCACCCAACTTCGCATTCATCGCTGTAAACTGAACAGTTTGTTCACCGTATTTACTCACCGATAATATTCTATAAATTCTATTACCTTTTTCGTGAAATTGGTCGTAGCTAAATTCATGCGAAACAAAAAGTAAAATCAGCATGGCGGCAGCTAAACCCGTAGCCAGTCCACCAATATTCAAGATTGAATACAGTTTATTACGCCATAAATTCCTAAGGGCTATTTTTAGATAGTTTTGTAGCATGATATTTATGATTTAAAGATTTCAGGACTAAATGACTGTAGGATTTTAGATTTGGGATTTTGAGTTTTAATGAAAATACTCCTCACGCTGCATTCAAAACTCCCAATTCAAATCATTCTGTTCGTAAACTTTTTACGGGATTCGCCAAGGCAGCTTTAATCGCTTGATAACTAATAGTCAACAAAGCAATGAGGACAGCTAATACTCCTGCCAATACAAATACCCATGCGTTTATATCAATCCGATATGCAAAATCTTGTAGCCACTTGTCCATGAGCCAATATCCTATCGGAAAAGCTAAACAGCAGGCTACTAATACCAATTTGAGGAACTCTTTAGAAAGTAAGGTTACGATTTGTTGTACCGAAGCACCTAGCACCTTGCGAACCCCAATTTCTTTAGTACGCTGTTCAGCTGTGAAAGTGGCTAAGCCAAATAATCCTAAACATGCCACAAAAATGGTCAGTCCTGAGAAAATACTTAAAATGACACTTATTTTCTGTTCGCTCTGATACGTTTTTTCAAATAACTCGTCCATGAAAGAATAGGCAAAAGGCTCTTCTGTATTAAACTTTTGCCATTGATTTTTCAATGAAGCCAACAAACCTTCTACATCTTTGCCTTTTACTTTGATGGTTAAACCATAAGTTTTTTCAGAAACCATCAACAAAGGTGTGATACTTTCGTGGAGCGATTTAAAGTGAAAATCCTTCACAACGCCAATGATTCTATACGTAATTTTCAAGCCTTCGTTATTTTTTAGGCGAGTAATGGTATGTCCAACGGCATTTTTACCCCAACCGAAGGCCTTTGCTGCTGTTTCGTTGATAATCATTGCGGTAGAATCCGTTGCAAAATCTTTAGAGAAATTCCGTCCAGCAATGATTTTCATACCCATCGTTGGAATATACTGGTCGTCGATTTTGTACTCCAACGTTCGCATTATTTGCGAATCATCGCCGTCAGGATAGCCCAGAGAATTATTTGAATCACTCGGTCCGGCTGGTAAATAACCAGCACTGGTTACGCTCAATACTCTTGGGTCTTGTAAAATTTGCTGACGAAATACTTCTTCATTTTTCCCCATCGACCAAGTATTTCGGATGATGAGTAATTGGTCTTTGGCATAGCCTAAATCTTTACTTTGAATAAACTTAATTTGCTGATATACCACCGTTGTACCAATGATTAGAGCAATAGAAATAAAGAATTGAAAAACTACCAAACCACTTCTCAGACTGATACTTTTTCCTGCCAATTTGAATTTGCCTTTCAGTACTTCCACAGGATTGAAAGAAGAAAGGAAAAAAGCTGGATAACTGCCTGCCAAAACGCCAACCAATAAACCAAAAAGTAAAAAAGCAAGAAGTAGGAGAGGGTTTTTGAGGAAATCTAATTGTAAATCTTTTTCGGCTAAATCATTGAAAATTGGCAATGCTAATTGTACCAACATCAAAGAAAGTAAAAGGGCAACGATGCTTAAAAGTACCGATTCAAATAAAAACTGGGTAATCAAATCTTGTTTTACAGAACCCAATACTTTACGAACGCCTACTTCTTTGGCACGTTTGGAAGCTCCAGCCGTAGAAAGGTTCATGAAATTGATACAAGCGATGAGTAACATAAATATCGCAATCGCTCCGAAAATATAAACATATTGAATGTTTCCGCTGGCTTCTATGCTACCAGTATAACCAGCGTCTAAGTGAATACTGATTAAGGGTTGAAGGAAAAGTCCAAGCTGATTGCCCTTCTGTAAAAACTGCGAAAGGCTCATACCCATGGCTACTTGGATTTGAGGCCCCATGTATTTTTTAATGACTTGGGGCAATTTGGCTTCTAGTTTTTTATAATCATACCCTTCTGGTAGCACCAAATATGTGAAGAATCCTGAGGTCATCCATGAATCAATCTTTGCATCTTTTACACTTGCCATAGAGCCAAAAATATCAAAATGGAAGTGCGAATTATGCGGTACTTTATCGATAAGTCCTGTTATTTTATAATTCTCATTCCAACTTTTGATAAATAGTACCTTGCCGATAGGGTCTTCGTTACCGAAATATTTTTTGGCTAATTCCTTTGTGATGACAGCCGTATTGGGTTGAACCAAAGCCGTTTTAGCATCACCCTTCAAAAGAGGCAAAGTAAATACTTGGAAGAAATTGGCATCTACAGAAGCAAAAGAGTTTTCTTTGAATTTCTTGTCGTGATACACGATTTCAGGCGAACCACTGGTGCGTAAACGAGTAGCATCTAAGACTTCAGGGTAGTCGTTTTTCAATACTTGTGCTGTTGGGGGCATCACATTGGCTTCATTGATTTTTCCATCATTGATAGAGGCTTTAAAAACAACACGATATATTCTGTCGGCTTTTTCATTAAATCGATCATAGCTTAATTCATCATAAACAAAGAGCATGATGATAAGGCAAGTAGCAATTCCTAGAGCCAAGCCTACGACATTAATTGCTGAGAAAGTCTTGTTTCTAAGCAAATTACGAATAGCGATTTTTAAATAATTTTGTATCATGATTATATGACTTTAGGACTAAATGACTAAAGGATTTTGGATTTCAGTAAAAAAATACTCCTCACTCCGCATTCTAAACTCTTCACTCATTTATTCTGTTCTCAAACTTTTAACTGGATTCATTAAGGCTGATTTGATGGCTTGGTATCCAACAGTTAGCAAGGCAATTCCCAAAGCTAAAGCACCTGCTACTACAAAATACCACCATTCAATGGTTATTCTACTCGCAAAATCTTGTAGCCATTGTTGCATGAAATAATAGGCAATCGGGCATGCAATGACGATAGCGATAAATACAAGTATCAAAAAATCTTTTGATAACAATTGTACAATACTCAATACGGATGCACCCAAAATTTTACGAATACCAATTTCTTTGGTACGCGATTCTACTGTGAAAGTAGCTAATCCAAAAAGACCCATACAGGCAATGAAAATAGCCCACACAGAAGCTGTGGTGAACAAGGTGCTGTATTGGCTCTCGGTTTCATACTGCTTATTGAAATTGTCATCCATAAAGAAAAACTCAAATGGATTGCCCGAAAAATGACTTTTGAATATGTTTTCTAATGTAGCTACCTTTGAGGTCATATTTTCTCCAGACAATTTTACCGTTAAATACGAAGAATTATTCTGAGGGTAAAAAATCATCGGGTCGATAGCTGTTTGTAAGCTTTTATGATGATAGTCTTTCACTACTCCAATCACTTCAAGGTAACGTTCGTCCCATTTGATTTTAGCGTTTACAGCCTCTGTCGCCGACTTAAAGCCTAGTTGTTCAATTGCTTTTTCGTTCAAAAGTACTTTGCTATTATCACTCCAATCAACATCACATTCTTTAGCAGTAAAATTGCGTCCAGCCTTTAAAGGAATCTGATAAGTTTTCAAAAAGTTATTACCGATGATGACAAACGAATAGGCCTTCTGTTCATCACCTGCTTTTGATTTTGCCGAAGTGAAACCAACTGTCGTAAAATTATACCAGTTACTAGGTACGCTTCCGCTCGTGCAATAGTCTGTCACAAAGCTTTGTTGGGCAATATCGGTTTCAAAGGCACTTACTCGGCTTTTATAAGTACTATCTTTACCAATTTCTGGGCCTTTTATGACTAACAATTGCTTGATATTCATACCTAAATCTTGGTTTTGCATGTGTTTCAATTGACTGAAAACAATAATCGTAACAATGATTAGGGCAATGGAGATACTGAACTGTGTCACTACCAATGATTTCCTCAAGAATATTCCCTTGGTCGATTTGTGTAGTTTGCCTTTGAGCGTTTCTATCAATTTAAAATTAGCCAGACCAAAAGCAGTATAAACACCCGAACCAATAGACCCTATCACTAACAAACCTAAGCCTATTATCCAAAGCGAGGAGGAGAGGAGTGTTGTTAAAGAAAGTTCTTTCTGAATTGTCTGATTGAAAAAGGGTTGTAATAAAGTAACCAGAAATATAGCCCCCACGAATGCAAACAAATTAACTAACATCGATTCCCCTAAAAATTGGAGTACTAGGTTGCTTCTAGTAGCACCGATTACTTTTCGTACGCCTACTTCGTTAGCTCTTTTTAGGGCATTGGCTGTGCTAAGGTTGATATAGTTGAACCATGCTATCACCAAAATAAGGAACGCTATTCCACTAAGGATAAATACATACTTTACATTACCATAGTGCTGATAAGTGTCTGAAAAACTACTGGCTAAATGTATTTCAGAAAAGGGGTGAAGTCTGAAATTAGTAGCATCGTTTTCTTTACTCAATTCTTTTCTAAGGGTGTTTAATTTACCTTCAAGTGCCAAATAATCAGTTTTTTGATTGAGCAAAAAATACGTGTCAATATATTGTGAGTCTAAATTATCAATACTTGCCCAATCGTTTCCATTTAAATTGGCTGGATTTTTTAGGGTTTCTAAAGAAAGTACTAAATCTAACTTTATATCCGAATTATCGCCCATGTCAGCAAAGACGCCTTTTACGACATAATCTTTTTTGCCAAATTGGTTATATAAAGTAAGTGTTTGCCCGATAGGATCTGCTTTATCAAAATACTTTTTAGCGGCCGACTCAGCCATGAAAATTACATCAGGTTTGTTCAATTCACTAGCCGAACCTTTGAGAAGAGGAAAGCTAAAAAAGGAAAAGAAATTGCCTTCGGCATAGCCAATGTTTTTCTCTCTAAACGAGACGTTCTTTGATTCATTTTTTACAATGCCTTGCGCCACTCCATCTGCTACTCTGCAATATTCTTTAATTTCTGGAAGGCGCTCTTTGGCTTTGGTTGCCCAGCCTGGTTCTACTTGCGCCCATGTTTCGCCTTTATTATTCTGGTTCAGTAGGCGATACATATTGGGTAAATTAGCATGAAATTGATTCACGCTTCTTTCCAAACTTACATATTCTAAAATCAACAGAAAGGCAGAAATTCCTAAAGCCAACCCCGCAATATTAATGAATGAGTAAACCTTGTTTCTGAACAAGACTCTCAAAGCTATTTTAAGATGATTTTTAAACATGAGTTATGACTTTAAGATTTTAGACACTAGATTTTAGACTTTAGTATTTGTGATTTTAGGATTTTTAGAATTTAGGACTAAAAGATTTTGGATTTCGGTGAAAAATTACTCTTCACTCCGCATTCCAAACTCCTCACTCCAAATTCCGCACTCCATTCATTCTGCTCGTAAACTCTTTACAGGATTCATCAAGGCTGCTTTGATTGACTGGTAGCTTACCGAAATCAAGGCGATGATGATTGAAGCAATGGCTGCCAAAGCAAAAATCCACCAACTGATGTCTACTCGATAAGCAAAATCTTGTAGCCATTTATTCATTGCCCAATAGGCAATTGGCGAGGCTATTACAATGCCTAGGATGACCAACTTCAAGAAGTCTTTTGATAATAACTTCACAATCTGGCTTACTGATGCTCCTAATACTTTTCTGATACCGATTTCTTTCGTGCGTTGTTGAGTCGTAAAGGCTACTAAGCCGAATAAACCCATGCATGAAATCAGGATAGCAATGCCTGTAGCAGTATTTAATATTTTCGCAAAGCGTTCTTCTTTTTCATAGAATTTGGCAATACTTTCATCAAAGAAAGTAGGACTAAATTCTTCATAGCTATTTGGATATACTTCCTTATAAACCTTTTGTATTTTGGCTAATACAGCCTTGAAATCAGTAGAAGATTGTCCTTTGCTACGCACTTTCACGTTGAAGGCCGTTTCATATTTATTCTCCGACATCATGTATAAGGGCTGAATAGCCTTGTGCAAGGGTTGTAAATGAAAATCAGCTACTACTCCTACGATTGGTAAATTGATATCCCCCTTTCCTCCTGAATAAATCAAAAATTGACCAATGGCTTGTTCAGGATTATTGAAGCCCAACGCTTTTGCATAGCTTTCGTTAATCACAAATTCTTTGGCGGTATCGCTAGTAGTAAGATTTCTTCCAGCGATGATTTTCAAGCCATACATTGGGATATAATTGGCATCAACAGAGCGTCTGTGAACATCTAGCTTAACTTCTTTTTTCCCATTTCTATAGGTAACCCTGTTGGTAGAGTATCCATTTTTGGCTGGTTTATCACCGAGACTAACCATTTCTACTTCAGGAATTTGTTTTAGCTTTTGAATCAATACATTCTTCTTGTTACTTTCTGTATCGTGCCAATCGCTATAAAAATTAATGATAGCATCTTTCTTAAAGCCTAAGTCTTTATTAATCATAAACTTAGATTGCGTAGCGACGATGATTGTGCCTAAAATAAAAACTTGCGATGCCGTAAACTGAAACGTAATCAATGCTTTGCGGAGGAATGCCGTTCGACTTTGACCATTCACTACCTGATTTTTTAAAGATGATACAGGCTGGTAGGATGAAATAATCCAAGCAGGGTATAAGCCCGATAAAACACAGGTTACGACGGTAATGAGTATTAAAAAAGCAATAGTGTTTGGGTCTAAAATATTAAAATGCAGTTCTTTAGGTACGAAATCTTCAAATATCCAAAGGATGGGTTCTACAAACAAAACAGACAGCAATACCGCTAAGGTAGTAATGATGAGTGTCTCGCATAGAAACTGTATAATCAAGCTTTTACGATTGCTACCCAACACTTTGCGTACCCCAATTTCTTTTACACGTGTGATAGATTGGGCTGTGGCTAAATTGACAAAATTGATAGCGGCAATCAATAGTAAAAATACTGCGATACCTAGCAAGGCGTAAAGTGTTGGTAAATGTACTTGACGGGAAAAATTATCACCGAATTCAGCATTGAAATGAATATCCGACAAAGCTTGTAAACTAAGGGTACGACCAATATTCCATTCGTCTTTTTGGTCAAGATGCTTTTTTAGGAAAGTCGGAAACTTGGCATTGATATTTCCTGCTGTGGTATTCTGACTAAGTTTTACAAAGGCCATTGAACTAGAATTTGTATTGGTCCATTCGTCCAATTGAAATTCCTTTCTCCAGTTTTTTGTCTCTATGCTTTTAAAGGAAATAAAAACTTTAAATTTAAAATCAGAATTATCAGGCAATTCTTTTACAATCCCTGTTACGGTTGTAACCAAAGAGTCATTAAAGTATAATTGCTTCCCTAAAACCTGTTGTAAAGGAATTTTACCAAAATATTTTTCGGCTTCATTTTTTGTTAATATTACCTCATTAGGTGTTTGAAGAGCCGTTTTTTGATTACCTTCTAACCATTCGTAATTAAAAATGTTAAAGTATTGGGGCTGACAAATTAATATTTCAGCATTATTGCTTTTCCATGTTTTAGGCAAATTTTTATTGTCGTTTTTATCGTTTGGTACTGTTACTTTAGACTCCCAAACATGACAAGCCGTTAGGTATTCAATGCCTGGTACTTCCTGTAAGATAGATTCAGGCATAGGGGCAGATAAACCTGCATTAAAGAAGGACTTGCCATCTTGATTTTTAAATCCAGAGGTAATTCTGTAAATCCGTTCACGGTCGGGGTGAAAGTTTTCAAAACTCAATTCAAAGCTTACCAACAGGTAAATCACCAAGCACGCACTTACGCCAATAGCTAAGCCCAGAATATTAACCAAGGAATAGAGCTTGTTTCTAAACAAGATTCTCAAAGCGATTTTTAAGTAACTGTTGAACATAATTTTTAGACTTTAAGATTTTAGAAATAAGACAAAAGACTTTAGAATTTACGATTTTTAAGATAGTAGCATTAATGACTTTAGGACTAAAAGGCTAAAGCGTTTTGAGCTTAGGTAAAAAAATATCCTTCACTCCGCATTCAAAACTCCAAACTTCATTTATTCAGTTCTCAGGCTTTTTACGGGATTCATCAAGGCTGATTTTGTGGCTTCATAACTCACCGTTATTGTTGCAAAAAGTAGTGTAACAAAGAATGAAACCACAAAAATGTCAATGTTGATATTAATTCTATAAGCAAAATTCTGTAACCATTGATTCGCCGATAGCCATGCAACAGGCGAGGCTATCAAAAAGGCAATGATGACCAGTTTTGCAAACTCTTTACCGAATAGCCATAATATTTGTGGGACAGAGGCTCCTAAAACTTTTCGGATACCAATTTCTTTCGTTTTAGTTTCTGCCATAAATGCTACCAAGCCATATAAACCCAAGCAACCAATAAAAATAACAAGCAAAGCAAAGACATTCAGGAGTTTAGAAATCATGGTTTCTTGCTCGTAAAACTTCGCTATTCTTTCATCCATGAATGAAAACTCGAATACATTTTCAGGATAAACACTTTGCCAAATAGCTTTAATTTTATCAATTTTATCACTCGTCACTTGTCCACTTAGTTTTACGCCAGCAAACTGAAAGCTATTCTTTTGCATACCAATCACCAAGGGTTCGATTTTCTCATGAAACGAGCGTTGATGAAAGCTCCTGACAACACCTACGATGGGTGCTTTTATGCCAAATTCTCCCACTTCTATTTCTTTCCCTATTACTTCGTTTACATCTTTAATACCAAGTCGGGCTACTAGTTCTTCATTGATTAAAAATTCGCGGATGGTATCACTTCCGATAATGTTTCTACCAGCTATCAGGTTAATACCAAAGGTTGATAGGAAATTAGTATCTGCAAGCTTAGAGCGAGCTGGGAAGGCTTCCCAATCTCTACCCGCATACCTTATAGAACCTCCATAACCACTATTATCCGCAGGCGGACGAAAGCAAAAACTAACATTTTTTACATCAGGGTCTTGGCGAAGTTTATTCAATAACACATCTGTTTGGTAATGTCTTTCTCCAAAAACAGGAATGATTAAAAGTGCTTCTTTGTTGAACCCTAGGTCTGCATTTTTGAAAAAATCCATTTGTTGAAAAACCACAAATGTTCCGATGATTAATAATTGTGAAAGGGTAAATTGAACGACAACTAAGCTTCTCCTTATGGGAAAACCTGCAATTTGTTGATTGGTATTGTTACCCTTCAAAGCCTTGGTAACATTAAAACCTGATAATACAAAGGCTGGATAAAAGCCAGATAATAAAATAACTAATATGAAAAGTAAAGCCAAAAAACTAACTAATTGGTAGTCAATAGTAAATGTAAGATTCGTATGTGTCCATTCATTTAAAACGGGTAAGAATTGTTGTGTAAGTGCAATGGCTAAAACCAAAGATGAACTAACAATTAAGGCTATTTCGGCAATGAATTGCCAAAATAGGTGGCTACGTTTACTGCCAAGTAGTTTTCGGATACCTACTTCCTTATTTCTCTTTAAGGCTTGGGCTGTCGCCAAATTCACAAAGTTGATACAAGCTGTGATAACCAAAAACAAACCAATGATTACTAAAGTCCAAATGGTTTCTATCCTGATAATGCCTCTGTACAACGGATTAAAGTGAATATCACTCAAAGGTTGAAGATGGTGCTTAAAAACGTTGGCATCTGCGCCATGATATTTTTTAGAAAACGCTATCATTTTACGGTCAAAATCAGCGGAAGCAACATTGTTTTTTAACAAAACAAAAACTTCTTTATTGGAATCTATCCATCCCCAATCTTCAATATTCTGCTTTGGCTCTATGGTTTTAAATGACTCCATAGAGATAAACATATCCATTTTATTATCCGTATTTTCTGGATAATCGTTTACAACACCAGCTACTTTCAGGGTGAATTTATTATTAAGCTGAACGATTTTACCCATTGGATTTTCATCCCCAAAGTATTTTTTCGCTAGTTTTTTAGTCAGAACAACAGTGTTAGGTTCATTCATTACCAATGGGTTACCAGCAATCCATTGGTAATCGAAAATATCAAACCAATTTTTATCAGTATAAGCAATGCCTGTTTTTTCTAAGTAACGATCTATCTGAGTTGTACTTTTAGGAATACCAACGGTATAAGACATATTTTTGGCGATAAATGATGCCTTTTGTACTTCTGGTATATCATTCTGAATGGCTTTCACCATTGGGTAGGGGCTACCATTACCGTGTTCAAGATGGTCTTTACTGAATTGTAAATCACTTACTACCCTATAAATATTATCAAAGTTTTTATGGTACCCATCAACACTTAAATTGAATTTTACAAACACAAAAATCAATAAACCTCCTGTTAAACCAAGCGATAATCCCACGACATTAATTAGGGTATAATTTTTATGTCTTAGCAATGTCCTGAGGGCTATTTTAAGATGATTCTTTAGCATGACTTTTGAGGTTTTAAGATTAATGACTTTAGGACTAAAAGACTAAAAAAAATTGGGTTTCGGTAAAAAATACTCCTCATTCCTAACTCAAAACTCTACACTCCCTTTATTCTGTTCTCAGACTTTTAACTGGATTGGCAGAGGCAGCTTTGATGGCTTGGTAACTTACTGTCGCCAATGTTATCACCAAGGCTCCTAAGCCAGACAGTCCGAAAATCCACCATGAAATATCTGTGCGATAATTATATTTCTCAATCCAATTGTTCATAAAGAAATATGAAATAGGGCTAGCTATCAAGATGGAAATCATCACCAAAACCACAAAGTCTTTAGATAACAATTGCCATAAATTAAATACAGAAGCTCCTAATACTTTTCTGACACCAATTTCTTTCGTCCGTTGTTCTGCGGTGAAAGATGCCAAGCCAAAAATCCCTAAGCAACTAATGAAAATAGCAAGAATAGCAAAGAAGGTAGCCAACTTTCCAATGCGTTCTTCATTACCGAATTTCCTAGCGTATTGGTCATCCACAAATTTGTATTCAAAAGGTGCCGCAGGATTATATTTTCTGAACACCGTTTCTATTTTACTCAATGCTTCTCTTGAACTTGAGTTGGGGTTAATTTTCAGAATGATTACATTTTCCTGATCTTTTGAGATGTGGAATAACGATGGTCTAACAGGCTGATAAGGTGACTGAACCACCATATCTTTAATGACGCCCACTATTTTAAATGGTTTGCCATTCCATTTCAAGGTTGTGCCAATTGGATTTTTCAATCCTATAAATTTCACAGCCGCTTGGTTTAGTACAAATGCCAAAGAGTCAGTAGCATATTCTCTGGAGAAATCTCTACCATCCACAAATTGCCATCCAATTGTTTTCCCATATTCATAGGTTACACCATTATTAGGAAAATCAACCGCTAGATTTGGGTCTTTCCCTTCCCATTCAAAACCGCCATTTGTGTTCCATACTTCAGTAGTAGGGCTTCCAGATTCTGTCATTTCAACAATCGCCCCCGAGCTTTTTAGTTCACTACGGACAGTCTCAAAATGGTCATGAATATCAGGTGTTGCCATATTCATAATAATTAGTCCGTCGCGATTATAACCAATTGGGCGATTTTTAGCATGTTCTATTTGTCGAAATACGATGATGGTTCCGATAATTAAAGTAACAGAAACAGTAAACTGAATAACTACTAATACTTTACGAGGAATGGTAGCATAGCGACCTACCTTGAAAGTTCCTTTTAATACTTTTACAGGTTGGAAAGAAGATAAATAGAGGGCTGGATAACTACCTGCAATCAAGCCTGTGATTAAAGTAAAGAAGATACCTGTCAACCAGAAAAAAGGGTTAGTCCACAAAATATTCATCTTTTTGTCGGCCACTTCGTTAAAGAACGGCAAAAATAGCTGTACCAAAAGTATCGATAACCCAAATGCAAAAGCTACCACTAATAATGATTCGCTAAGAAATTGTGCAATCAACTGTGCACGAGCTGAACCAATAGCCTTACGGACACCTACTTCTTTGGCTCTTTTTTCTGAACGGGCAGTACTCAAATTCATGAAATTGATACACGCCAACAATAATACAAAGATGCCGATAATGCCAAATAGCCAAACGAACTGTATTCTTCCACCAATATTTACCCCATTTTTAAAGTCTGAATACAAATGCCAGTTGCTCATTGGTTGAAGAAAAACCTCAGGTTTGTATCGTTTTTCTTCTTTACCAAGGTTATTGAATTTTACATTGATGATTTTCTTTGAAACCTTATCGAAATCTGCATTATCTGCCAATTCCGCAAACGTCTGTGTAAAATTACTTCCCCAAGGATTATCCATCTTTTTAATCCAATCGTTGGTAATCAAGTATAACTCCCACGGTAAAATATAACTCATGTCTCTAAAGCTTGAATTATAAGGCAGGTCTTCATAAACCCCCGTCACTTTTACACTTGTTTTATTATCAATCTTCATCAATTTTTCCATCGGGTCTGTAT
Source organism: Arcicella sp. GW458-12-2-14-TSB2 (assembly GCF_059423785.1). Taxonomy (NCBI): domain Bacteria; kingdom Pseudomonadati; phylum Bacteroidota; class Cytophagia; order Cytophagales; family Flectobacillaceae; genus Arcicella; species Arcicella sp. GW458-12-2-14-TSB2. The sequence continues at coordinate 56,288 of NZ_JBWKYN010000003.1, forward strand.
CGCCAAAGTATGCTTTTGCGACAGACTCAGATAGCAGTATTGAATAAGGTTCTTTCAATCCTTCTCTGGTACCTTTCAACATTTTCAGCGTAAGCATCTCCGTTACTTTTGGTTCAAAGTAGTTGCCACTTTTAGTGAGCTTCTTTTCTCCAAAAGTCAAGATATGGTCTGATGTCCATGAAGACTGTAACACATATTTAAAATCACTTCCATAATGACTACGAATCTCTTCAGCCATCACCGCAGGGTTAGATTGCTGAGTAGCTTTTTCGCCATTATAAATATTATGTTGCATTACTTGAGCGATACGGTCGTAATGCTGATGATATTTATCATAAGAAAGCTCGTCCCAAATCCAAAGCCCAATGAGCATGGCAACTGCCATCCCTGTTGCCAAACCTGCAATGTTGATAAAAGAATAAACCTTGTGTCTAAGCAAAGTCCTTAATGCGATTTTTAAATAATTTTTTAGCATGATTTTCAAAATTTAGTTTTCTGAGGCGATTAAAATGTTTTAAATAGATTCAGCGTTAAATATGTCATTTTGGGGTTGGAATTTTATCAGTGTAAATCTGCGGTATTTATCTGCTATATCTGCGGGTAAAAAAACTCTACACTGCTCAAAACTCCTCACTCAAAACTCAAAATCATTCTGTCTTTAAACTCTTTACAGGATTCATCAAAGCCGCTTTAATTGCCTGAATACTCACCGTTAATATGGCAACCAATAATGCCAATGCACCAGCTACAGCAAAAATCCACCACGAGATTTCAGTTCTATAAGCAAAGCCTTGCAGCCAGTTGCTAGATACATACCAAGCAAGTGGTGCGGATATTAAAAACGCTAATAACACCAGTTTCAAAAAGTCTTTTGAAAGAAGGTTTACAAGGCTCAGTACAGACGCTCCCAATACTTTTCTGATACCGATTTCCTTCGTGCGCTGTTCTGCTATAAAAGCCGCTAACCCAAAAAGTCCAAGGCTTGAAATAAAAATAGCCAAGAAAGCAAACAGGCTAGATAAAGTACTTACTACTTGCTCGCTTCTGTATTGTTTGGCGTATTCTTCGTCGGTGAAATAATAAGTAAATGGATATTCTGGATTTAGTTTTTTACATAACGCTTCCAATTGTGCAATGGCTTCTGATGTTTTGCCCGCTTCTACACGCACAATGATGTTGCCTTGCTTGTATCTATCGCTTAGGTAAGTAATCATAGGTCTGATAGGTGTGTGTAAAGATTGAAAGTGAAAATCTTTCACCACCCCAATAATTCTACCTTTTGCTCTGCCCCAAGTAACTGATTCGCCAACAGGGTTTTTAAAACCCATTGCTTTTTGTGCCGTTTCGTTGATGATAAAGCCTAATGAATCTGATGCAAAATCTTTTGAGTATTCTCTGCCTGCTATCACTTGAAGATTCATCGTTTTGGCAAAATCGTAGCCAACACCCACTGGCGTAAACCTTATTTTATCATTAGGATTACTGCCTGGCCAACTGATGGCCTCTGTACCATCCCCAATACCTGCGGGATTGGCAGTCATGTGAGACATATATTTGATGCTAGATAGGTGGGAGATTTCTTCTTTTAGAATATTATATTTCTTATTCAGATTGCCCTCCACAGGAAAATAGAGCAAGTTTTCACGGTTAAACCCTAAGTTTTTGTGTTGGATATAATCTATTTGGCGATAGATTACAATCATGCCTATCACCAAAATGATAGAAAGTGAGAATTGAAAAACAACCAAGCCTTGTCTTAACCAAGTAGATGCTGAGTCGAATTTCAACGTACCTTTTAATACTTTAATAGGGTTGAGAGACGACAGGAAGAATGCTGGATAACTACCAGCGACAATACCCGTGATAAAAGTTAGCCCTATTAATAAACTCCAGAATGAAATTTCATTGATAGGTAAAACGATTTCTTTGCCAGTAAGACTATTGAAAGAAGGCAATAATAGCGTAACAAGTAATATAGCAATAGTAATCGCAAAAATAGTAAGCAACATAGCCTCGCCGATAAATTGCTTGATTAGCGCAGTGCGAACAGCCCCCACTACTTTACGTACGCCAACTTCTTTGGCTCTTTTTGCCGAACGTGCCGTTGCCAAGTTCATGAAATTGATACAGGCAATTAATAGAATAAACACTGCCACAATGCTAAATAAACGAACGTATTCAATGCGTCCACCTTCCATTTCAGCATTTTTGAAATTGCTATTCAAATAGTATTCATGAAAAGGCTGCATGGCCAATTCGGTTTTATCCAAACCCTTTCTATATTTATCTAGTACATGCTTAATCTTATTGGCTACTAGCGTAGGATTAGCATCTGGTCGAATCATAAAAAAAGTCAGTGGGTCTGTACTGCCCCAATCTTTGGCCCATTCATTATCAATAACGTAAGCATCCCAGCTACGTAAACAATCAAACTTCAAGGTGCTATTTTTCGGTAGGTTTTCAAAAACAGCCGTAATAACTAAATCGTTGCGATTATCATAACGGATTGTTTTGCCAATAGCTGCTTCTGGACTACCAAAAAAGATTTCAGCCATTTTTCTCGAAATAGCAAGGCTATTCAGGTCTTTTAATGCAGACGCTGGACTTCCTTGTAATAGTTTGAAGCTAAACATTTTAAAAAAGTCTGCTCCAGCTACGTTGGTTTCTTGTTTATTCACTTTGTCGCCCACCATAAATGTTTGGCTACTAGGCCAAGAAAAAGCGGTTGACATTTGAATTTCAGGAATTACTCTTTTTAATTCTTCTGCTAATGGTCCGGGTGTCCAGATTACTCCTTGCGTTTTTCCACTAAAAAATTCCTTCATGTAAATTCTATACAATTGGTTTTTATTAGCATGAAATGCATCAACACTTCGTTCATCCTGAACCCAAAGCATAATCATTAGGCTACAAGTCATACCAAGGGCTAATCCAAGAATATTAATCACTGAAAAAACCTTGTTTCTCAGCAAATTACGGAATGCGATTTTTAGATAATTATTGAACATGATTTTTGTGACTTTAGGATTTTAAGATTATGGACTTTAGGATGCTGGACTTTATGACTTTAGGATTTTTGTTAGAGAATTACAAAACATCTAATGACACTCCTTTTATTCTGTTCTCAAGCTTTTTACTGGATTCATCAAGGCAGACTTAATTGATTGAAAACTGACGGTCAACAAAGTGATTAGTAATGCTCCAAGACCAGTTACAGCAAATATCCACCAAGAAATGTCTGTGTGATAAGCATAATTTTGAATCCAATTATTCATAAAATAATAGGAGAGAGGTGTGGCAATTATAAAGGCGAGTAATACTAACACTACAAAATCTTTTGATAGCAATTGCCATAAATTAAAGACGGTAGCACCCAACACTTTTCTGATACCAATTTCTTTGGTACGCTGTTCGGCTACAAATGAGGCCAAACCAAAAAGTCCTAAACATGAAATAAATATGGCAAGAATAGCAAAGAAGGTAGCTAGTTTACTGATACGTTCTTCATTATCGAATTTTTTGGCATATTCTTCATCTACGAAATTGTAATCAAATGGTTGTGAAGGGTTATACTTTTTAAAGACAGATTCAATTCTACTTAAAGCAACAGTCGCACTTATTTCAGGATTTATTTTAGCAAGAATATACGCTACATCATCCTTTGTAAAGGTATAAACAGTAGGTTTTACTGGTTCATAAGGCGATTGTATGATTACATCTTTTACTACTCCAATTACCGTAAAAGGTTGTTGAAACCACGAGATAGTTTTACCAATTGGTTGTGCTAAGCCCATTAATTTAACAGCCGACTCATTCAAAATCAATGCTGTAGAGTCTGATGAAAAGCTTTTGGAAAAATCCCGCCCTTCTTTCATTTGCCAACCTATGGTTTTACCATAATCATACGAAATACCAATGTTTGGAATTTCTGCTAGTATATTGGGGTCTTTTCCGGGCCAATTAAACTCAGTACTAGATGACCAATTTTCGGTAGTAGGAGCAGACGTTTCACAAAGACTAATAACTGCTCCTGTTTTTAATAATTCGTCTTTTACGACATCAAAGTGTTTATGAATTTCATTAATCGCTTGTGGTAAAGACACCAATCCATTTGTTTCATAACCAATAGGTCTATTTTTAGCATATTGTATTTGTCGAAAAATTACGATTGTACCAATAATTAAAGTGATTGATACCGTAAACTGCATTACTACCAACACTTTGCGTGGCATGGATGCAAAACGACCTACTCTGAAAGAACCTTTCAGTACTTTAACGGGCTGAAATGATGATAAATAAAAGGCTGGATAAGTACCCGCTATTAGTCCTGTAAATAAGCTAAAACTTATACCTACTAGCCAAAATAAAGGATTTGACCATAAAATAGTAATATTTTTATCGGCCAATTCATTGAAAAACGGTAAACATAATTGAACGAAAAACAACGCTAGGATAAAGGCAAAAGTGACCACTACAAATGATTCACTAAAGAACTGTGAAATCAATTGGCTACGGGCAGAACCAATGGCTTTACGAACACCTACTTCTTTGGCTCTTTTTTCACTTCTGGCAGTACTTAAATTCATGAAATTGATACACGCCAAAAGCAATACAAATATGCCGATAATACCGAAAAGCCAAACATATTGAATGCGTCCACCAATGTTAAAGCCGTCTTTAAACTCAGAATATAAGTGCCATTTGCTCATTGGTTGTAGAAATAGCGTTGGTTTTAATTTAGCTAGTTCTGCATTTACCTTTTTTAGTTTTGCGTCTTTTATCCTAAAAGATACTTTATCGAAATCAGCCTTATCTGCAATTTGAACGTAAATCTGGAATGCATTGGCTCTCCAAGGGTCATACATTGTTTTAACCCATGTGTAGCGATTGTAAAATAATTTGTATGGAGCAATGAATGAAACCGAATGAAAACTAGAATTACTAGGAAAGTCTTCGTAAACACCAGTAACTTTTACAGCATACTGGTTATCCATTTTAATAATTTTATTGATTGGGTCAGTATTACCAAAAAGAGCTTTTGCTACTGATGCTGATAACATAATAGAATAAGGGTCATTCAAACCCTTACGGGATCCTTTCAGTATATTTACCCCAAGCATTTCAATGCCTTCAGGTTCAAAATAATTACCTATTTTCAGAAACTTATTATTCCCATAGCTTAAAACATTCCAAACATCGCTTTCACAAAGCACCACATGCTTAAAGTCACTACCATAGGTTTTCCTAAGTTCTTCTGCCAAAGGATATGGCACGCTTTCTCTGGTTTGTACTTCCCCATTATTGCTGATGTGTTGCATCACTTTAGCAATGCGGTCATGGTTTTTATGATATGTATCAAAGCTCAGTTCATCCCACATCCAAAGCCCAATTAGCATAGCTACTGCCATACCAACTGCTAGTCCACCAATATTAATGAACGAATAAACCTTGTTGCGAGTAAGGTTTCGGAAGGCTATTATTAGATAATTTCTGAACATGGTTTTCAAAGTTTTAGGTTGGTAATATCATTGAAAGATGCTGAAAGTTTTATGATTTAGATATAGCGTTTTTACCCGCTGATTTTCAGAGATTTTTTTCGCTGATTTTCGCAGATACTATTTGTCAGCGAAAATCAGCGATATTAATCTGCAATATCAGCGGGTAAAACTTAAAGCGCTATATTATTCTACTCTGTTCTTAAACTCTTCACAGGGTTTGCCGAAGCGGCTTTTACAGCTTGATAGCTTACGGTTAATAGTGTGATTACCAATGCACCCAAGCCTGAAATTCCAAAAATCCACCATGAAATATCTGAACGGTATTCATAGTTTTTCAACCATCCATCCATGAAATAATAAGCAATTGGGGTAGCTATTAAGAATGAAATCATCACCAAAATCACGAAGTCTTTAGAAAGTAATTGCCATAAATTGAATATCGAAGCACCCAATACTTTTCGTACGCCAATCTCCTTAGTGCGTTGTTCTGCCGTAAATGAAGCTAAACCAAATATGCCTAAACAACTGATAAAGATGGCTAAACAAGCAAAGAAAGTCGCTAATTTACCAATGCGTTCTTCGCTACTGAATTTCTTTGCATATTGTTCGTCGGCAAATTTATAATCAAACGGACTACCTGGATTATATCTTCTGAATACTTCACCTACCTTGTCTAATGAGGCTGTTGCACTCATTTTAGGGTTTAGCTTGACATTGAAAAAGTTAGCCCACTCGTAATTGACAAAGAATATGGTTGGTTTAATAGGCTCGTAAGGTGATTCCATTACCATATCTTTTATAACACCTGTTATTCTATAATTTTTATCGTTCCATTTAATATTTTTCCCAACAGGTTCTTTAAAACCAATGAATTTCGCTGCTGCTTCATTCAAAACCATTGCAGAGGTGTCTGTAGCGAAATTTCTTGAAAAATCCCGCCCTTCTACAAACTGCCAACCTACTGTTTTACCATAGTCGTGCGAGACAGCAATGATACCAAAAAGTGCTTGAAGATTAGGGTCTTTTTTCTCCCAGTCAAAACCTATCTGATTAGAATATACGCCAGTGGTCGGACTTGACGATTGAGCCATTTCGTAAACAGCACCTGTTTTTAATAAATCGTTCCTTAAAGCATCATAATGTCCTACTAATTCAGGGGTATTAATATTGATAGCAATCAATCCATCGCGACTATAACCAACTGGTCGATTTTTAGCATGTTGAATTTGGCGATAAACAACAATGGTTCCGATGATTAAAGTAACTGAAACGGTGAATTGAATAACAACTAATACTTTACGAGGAATTGCTGCAAAACGACCAACACGGAAAGTTCCTTTTAAAACATGAATAGGATCAAAAGATGATAAATAAAATGCTGGGTAACTTCCTGAAACTAATCCTGTAATCAGTGAAAATGAAATACTGATTATCCAGAAATATGGATTCCCCCAAAGGATGTTCATCTTTTTATCTGATAACTCATTGAACCAAGGAAGCGTAAGTTGTACTAAAATAATAGTAAGGATAAAAGCAAAAACAACAATCAATAATGACTCACTTAAGAACTGAGTAATTAACTGCGAACGTGCTGACCCAATAGCTTTACGCACCCCAACTTCTTTAGCACGTTTTTCAGAACGAGCTGTACTTAAATTCATGAAATTGATACAAGCCAATAAAAGCACAAACATACCAATAATGCCAAACAACCACACAAACTGAATCCGTCCACCTACGATTTTACCATCTTTAAATTCTGAATATAAGTGCCATTTACTTAATGGGTGTAAGAAAACCATTGGTTTAGCTGCATCTTGCTTGTCGTGATTAAACTTCACATATTTAATTTTAGCAGAAACTTTATCGAAATCAGCCTGTGGATTCAACTCCGCAAATGTTTGAAACGAATTATTATTCCATTGATCTTGTGAATTTCTTACCCATTCGGCTGTAGCCAAGTATAAACTCCAAGGCAATAAAAAGGTAACGTCGTTCATAGTCGTATTATGAGGTAGGTCTTCATAAACGCCTGTTACTTTTACATCGGTCTTATTATCAATCTTAACTACTTTATTGATAGGGTCTGTATTACCAAACAAAGCAATCGCTACTGATTCCGAAAGAAGGATATTATAAGGGTCTTTCAAGCCCTGCTGTGTACCTTTCAACATTTTCAAGGTAAACATCTCAGGGAATTTTGGTTCTACGAAATTCCCTGTTTTAGTGAATTTCTTATCACCAACAGCAATAACGTGCTCAAAAGTCCAAGATGATAATACCACATTTTTGAAATCGCCAGCATATTTAGCTCTTAACTCAGGAGCTAATGGCAAAGGCATAGCCGTTTGCGAACCTGTTACGCCATTCCAAGTTTGGTTTTGCATTACTTGTGCCAGACGGTCGTATTTTTCATGGTATTTATTAAAAGAAATTTCATCATAAATCCACAGACCAATCAACATCGCTACTGCCATCCCTACAGAAAGCCCAATGATATTAATGGCAGAATATGCTTTGTTTCTCAACAAAGTTCTTAAAGCTATTTTTAAATAATTTTGTAACATAGTTTTAGGGATTGATGACTAAAGGACTAAAGGATTTGGGGTTTTGAATTTCGGAAAAAAAATACGCTTCACGCTGCATTCAAAACTCCCAATTCAAATTATTCTGTTCTTAAACTTTTTACAGGGTTAGCCAACGATGCACGAATAGAGCGGTAGCCGACTGTAATGCTGGCAATTAAAATGGTAGTACCTATTGAAAGTAAGAATATACCTGCGCCTATGCTAATTCTGTATTCATAGTTTTGTAACCAACCGTTCATTATCCACCAAGCTGCTGGGGCAGCGATGACAAATGCGATGATGATTAGCTGTGCGAATTCTTTTCCGAATAGTGCCAAGATATTTCCAACACTTGCGCCTAATACTTTCCTGATACCGATTTCTTTGGTTTTCTGAGTAGCCATGAATGATACCAATCCGTAAAGCCCTAAGCAACCAATTAGGATAGCCACTAAAGCAAAGAAATTAATCAGTTTGCCCATTGTTTCTTCTTCCTGATAGGCTCTTTGAATGGCTTCATCCACAAATTGATGATTGAAGTAACTTTCTGGATATACTTGATTAAAGGTTTTTTCTAAAGTTTTTATTGCTTTTTGAAAATTAGCCGAACGCAATTTAACATTAACAAAATAGTAATTGGTAGCCAAGGTAGTCATGTATAAAGGTTCAATCGTTTGGGCGAGCGACTGTTGGTGAAAGTCTTTTACTACGCCTACGATTTCTACATTTCTGCCTCTTGCTTCTATTTTTTTACCGATAATTTTTGCTGGGTCTTTGAAGTTAAGCTTTTTCGCAAAAGCTTCATTTACTACTACTTCTCTGATAGAATCAGAAGGGTAAAGGTTACGTCCAGCTACTAATTTTATACCGTATAAATCTAAATAATTAGCGTCAATGCTTTTGACATGAGTACTCCATTTTTCGTCTTCTGCACGATTATCAAATCTTAAACTTGTACTATTTACCCAACCAGATTGTGGAGGCCCCGACATTGAAAAACTGATTTTTTCTGCATCAGGAACAGCCGAAACCAAATTCTTGAAGGTATTCATTTTGACAACATCTTGCTTCGGCATAAAAGGAAGACTAATAGTTAGGATAGATTCTTTTTTGAAACCTATATCTTTATTTTGGAAATACGATAATTGGCTTGTTACGACTGCCATGCCAATAATTAGCATTTGAGAAATGGCAAACTGAACTACTACCAAACTTCTTCTTACAGAAAAACCACCTACTTGTTGCGTTGAAATTTTACCTTTCAAAGCCATTACGGGCTGAAAACCTGCCAATACCAAAGCTGGGTACGCTCCAGAAAGTACAATAACGGCAAGAATAATAAGCGTAACATACAGGATAACAGAGGTATCGAAGTAGAAAGTGAATTTGAATGCTCCATCTAAGTACTCACGAGCGATTTTCTCTCCAAATTGAAATAATACAATTGAAATCAACAGAGAGGCAATCGTAATCATGGCTGTTTCTGCCATAAATTGCCAAAACAATTGTGCCTTTGAACTTCCCAAAACTTTGCGTACACCTACTTCTTTAGAACGTTTCAAAGCTTGAGCCGTTGCTAAATTGACGAAGTTGATACTTGCAGTGATAATCAAGAAAATGCCAATCGCAAAGAGTGATAAAATAAGGTTTTTGTTGATGCCACCATAGTCTTCTGAAAAGTGAATTTCTTTCAAAGGTTGCATTACATAGTGAGTGTATTTTACTTCGTCAGGATTATATTTTTTCACAAAAGCAGGCATTTGTTTATCCCAATTGGCTTTTGTGAATTTTTCATTTAATGAAACGACACAACGAGTACTGCTATTTGTACTTCCAAAATTATCGTTGATAGAACCATAATATTCTTTCAAACTTGCATAAGAGGGCATTACTTCGTAGGCAAAATCGGTATTGTCTTTATAATCTTTGAAAACGCCAACGATTTTAAGGCTCAAACGACCATTGTGTTTGATGATTTTGCCAATAACATCCGTTGAGCCGAAGTATTTCAAAGCATTTTTTTCGCTGATAACAACCGTATTAGGATTTTTTAGCTCTTCAAAACCACCCTGAAGCCATTCATAATCAAAAATTTTAAAGAAAGAAGGTTCAACAAAAGCACCTTCGCCTGTTTCTTTAAATTTTTTGTCTTCGCCATTTTTAGATGAAATAGCTACAAAAAAATTTTCTTGTAGTTCTGTCATTGAAAGGTTTTCTATGTCAGGAAAATCTGTTAAAACGGCTTTTCCTAATGGATAAGGAACACCCGGAGAATGGAAGTTCTCACCCCCCTCTCTCGAAACAAATTCACTTACAATTCTGTAAGTATTTTCATATTTGCTGTGATGTTTATCAATACTGAAATGGTAGCGAACTAAGGCGAAAATCAACATTGCACAAGTAAGCCCTAAAGACAAACCCGCAATGTTGATAAAAGCATAACTTTTGTTTCTCAAAAGATTGCGAAAAGCTATTTTTATATAATTCTTTAGCATGGTTTTAAAGGTTTTTTTAGCTGTCAGCAATGAGCTTTGAGCTACGAGCTTTTACAAATAACTGAACAGCTGATATTTTAGAAAAGAATTGAAATTATATCAAAAGCACGCTATCTCACCGCTCAAAGCTCACGGCTCATAGCTTTCTTTATCCCAAAATATTCTCCATTACAACTTTACCATCTAGCAAACGGATGATTCTGTGTGCATAACGAGCATCGTGTTCAGAGTGAGTCACCATGATGACAGTTGTACCTGCTTCGTTTAGTTCAGTTAATAACTGCATTACTTCATTACCATTCGTAGAGTCCAAGTTACCTGTAGGTTCATCGGCTAAGATTAACTTTGGTGTATTTACCACGGCACGTGCTACAGCACAACGCTGTTGCTGACCACCCGATAATTGTTGTGGGAAGTGGTTTCTACGGTGCATAATTTGTACTTTTTCTAATACAGCTTCTACTTTTTGTTTGCGTTCGGCGGCATCAACACCCAAGTATAAAAGCGGTAATTCTACATTTTCATACACTGTTAGTTCGTCAATCAAGTTGAAAGACTGGAACACGAAACCAATATTACGTTTGCGGAGGTCAGCACGGCGGCGCTCGTTGAAATGAATGATTTCTTCTCCATTGAACATAAAGCTACCTTTCTCGGCATCGTCCAACATTCCAATGATATTTAATAAAGTGGATTTACCACAACCCGAAGGGCCCATGATGGCTACAAATTCACCTTTCTTTACTTCTAATGAAAGTTTATTTAAAGCAACCGTTTCGATGTCTTCAGTACGGTAAATCTTTTCTAAGTCTGTAATTTTTAACATGGTTTTAGATTTTTAGCCTTGAGCTGTGAGCTATGAGCCTTGAGCTTTAAGCAGTGAGTTTTAGCTATGTAATTTTAGTTTTTGATTTCAATTAGCTTTCAGCCTTGAGCTTTGAGCAATGAGTTTTAGTTATGTACTATTTAGTTTCTAATTTTTGTTTTTAGTAATTATTGCTTTATGAATTATTGTTAAATTAGCTTTCAGTACTGAGTTTTTAATGCCAAATTCAACTCAATGCTTATACCTAAAAAATACTACAATGAGAGATTTTAAAAAACTACAAGTGTGGCAAAAAAGCCATTTACTTACCTTAGAAATTTATAAAACAACTACTCTTTTTCCTAAGGATGAACTTTATGGGCTAACTAGCCAAATGCGACGTTCTTCTTCATCAATTCCTACCAATATTGCCGAAGGCTGTGGTAGAGAAAGTAATATCGAGTTCAATCGGTATTTAACAATCGCTAAAGGGTCTGCCTCTGAGTTAGAGTATCAATTATTATTAGCGAAAGATTTAAACTACATCAGCATACAAAGTCATGATTTTCTTAATGATAAAGTAAACGAAATTAGAAAAATGCTTTATGGATATGGCTCAAAGCTGATAGCTTATTGCTTACTCTCCTTCTTTATAACCAACTCCTGCATATCCCCATAGTTTTCATAACTAGATGTTACTACTTTATCACCTGGTTTTAAGCCTTCCAAAACTTCATAGTATTCAGGATTTTGACGACCCAATTGGATATCTACTTTATACGCTTTTTCTCCGTTTTCACCCACTTTGAAAATCCAGTTTCCGCCAGTTTGTTGATAGAATCCACCTTTTGCTAATAAAACAGCCTGCGTTTGGTCGCTCAATGATAAACGTACTTGTAAAGTTTGTCCACGACGTATATCGCTTGGTGGTGTTCCTATAAATTCCATATCCACTTGAAAACGTCCATTGGTTACTTGTGAATAAACTTTCTTAACGCGTAGCTTATACGTTTTGTCTGAAATTGTAAACTCGCCTGTTAAACCAATGAATACTCTTGAAATGTAGTGTTCATCAATATCAGCACGTACTTTAAAACCGCTCAACACATCGATTTGTCCTAACCTTACACCACGTACTTTGTTTTCACCAACCTCCGCATTTCTTGAAGTAAGCTGACCAGCCACAGGAGCTTTTACTACTAAATCAGAAGCTTTCTTACGCATCAACTTCAACGTTTCTTGCGTACGAGCCACCGTCTCTTTCATTTGTGTTAATTGAGTTGCCGTTGTGATTGAATCTTGTTTTAACGTTTTTTCAATCAAAGCTTTACGGCGAAGATTATAGTTATAAAGGTTTAGAGATGATTTATAATCTTGTTCAGAAATCACTTTCTCTTTATGTAAACGGTTGTTCAAATCATATACTCTTTTAGCTTCTAACAATGCATTATCAATATCGGCTAAATTAGCTTGCTGACGAATGGTGTTTTCACGAGCCAAATTTTGAGTGTACTGCATTTGAGTAATCAACTGAAAAACAGAAGTTTCACGATTGGCAAGGTCTAGCTCAAGGTCTGTGTTAGATAATTTTAATAAAGGCTGGTCTTTTTTCACAATAGCGCCATCTTCCACAAAAAGTTCTTCTACTCTACCACCCTCACTAGCATCCAAATAGATAGTTTGAATAGGTAAAACAATACCATTGATAGGAATAATCTCTTGGAAGCTTCCTTTGCTTACTTCCGAAATCATAATTTTGCCTTCATCCACATTCAATTTACTTTTACCTGTGGTATTGAAATAACTTGCTGCAATCAGGCCAACTATTGCCACGCCCCCTACCCAAGGAAGAATGCGTTTTGCCGACCATTTGTTTTTTTCGATTACTCTATCCATTGTATTGAAATTAATTAATAAGATTAGATGTGTTTCATCATTTAATCATTCTGTTTGAACAATTTATTGAGAAGATAATGCCAAATATGTAAATTATTGATAATGAGAAGATTGTGTTGTGTTTTTGTTAAAAAGTGTTCGGAAATGATACACTTTTTGTTCGGAAATGAACAAAGGATAAGAAGGGGAATATAGTTTTAAAAATGAGAAGGATTCTCTTGATTAACCAATTAAGAGAGGGAGTATTTAGTGAAAATGATATGCGATGTTTTTTAACAATAAAAAAATCAGCTTTTGAATTAAGAACATGGTGTTATTCTTAACTCAAAAGCTGATTCAAAAGCTTCATTTTATGAAATATCTTACTTTTTTATCAAGGTAAAATTATTTTTCACGGCTATTTTCTCAGCAATTTTTTCCCATACTAATTTAGGTACATCTATTTTGTAATCAACTAAAGCAATTTCAAAATTTGAATCTACTGTAATACCTTCTTTTCCAACTGTTAGTTTTCCAGTAATGGTTTTTTCTTTGGTTACTCCATGAATCATCATGAAACCCTTTACCGATACGTCATAGCTGCCCTCTTTTGTGAAATCTATCCTCTCTGCGATTTTACCTTTGAATGTTGCCGCAGGAAATTTCTCAGATTCTAAATAGTTTTCGTTAAAGTGTTCTTCCATTAACCTATTCGGAAATTTGAATTGATTAATGTTCATTCTGACAGCAATATCGTTGGTAGTCGTGTTTAAAATAGATGAAACAGCACTGTTTACTGCTGAAATATCTTCTAAAGGCGTTTTAGAGAAAAAGCTGGTTTTGCCTGTTTGCGTATAAAATAACTGTGCGTAACTCGCTTGACTTATCAACAAAGCACCAATAAATGTAAGGAAGTGATTTTTCATATTAATTCTTTTTTTTGTTTGATTTTCCATCAAAACTAAATGTTCTGGAAATATTGAACCCATAAAAAATATCAGCATTACTCCACTGTCCTAGGGTTTGTGCAATAAAGTGGCGTTCAATCATTCCTCTAGAATTTGTGAAATGTAGCTGGAATACGTGTCCGCCTGTTTCAATGTCAAAACCGATGGCTAAAGAATTGTGGTATTTGCTAGAAACACTGCTATTGCCATGGTCGGTGAGGTAATATTCAGCATTTAAACTAAGCCTTTTAGAAAGTTTGTATCTTCCTCCAAAACCTAATGACAACACTTCGCTTTTCATGTCTGCAACCTCCGTTTTATTGAAATGAATAATGGTAGGCATGACTTGTAATGATAGTTTTTCGCTGAATTTACGGGCAATTAGTATTTGTCCACAGTATGTCTGACGATCAAGGTTATCATTAAACTTAAGTGTTGACCCTGACGGAAGTGTATAACCCGTAATCATAGTATTGGTAGCACCACTTAGGTAACCTGTAACTGTAACTGGGACATGGTTAGACTGGCGAATAGCTTTATACTTTAGATAATAATCATACGTTTTTTCTTGTGAACTTCTACCTAAACCAATAGTTAGGTTATCACTTAAACCATATTCTAATCCCAGTCTGATACGTGCTTCGTCTAATCCGAAAAAATTATCAATGAAACCAGAATTTACAGCTCCAAATCTATGAGAGATCCAAAAATTAAGATGATTTTTACTAACAGTTTCAATAGTTTGTCCATTGATTAAACGCGTAGCCTTAAATGTGGCGGTAGTGTATTCCGTTTGCTTCTCACTTTGCTTATTAAGCATATCCATTAAGTCATCCTGACAAAAGCTTTGGAAACTCAATAGGAAACTGAATACTAATAGATATTTTTTCATAATGTTGATTTTTTTAAACGAAATGGCTTTCAATATTTCATGAAGCCATTCCGTAGTTTACTGTCATTAAAGACATACGTAATTTTTGGTAGTAGGGTCTAGCTTACCGTTAAAATTGTCCCGCTTTGCGTAACAGTATAAGTTCTTAAGCCACCACTACCATTGCTATTTGTGCCTTTGCCGCTGTTATCGAAAGTTGCTCCGTGTTCAGTACAGTAGAATTTATCAGTTGCATAGGTGATTTTCTTTTGTCCTTCATGGCTACAAATAAGGGTTACAGCAACGTAAGTACCAACATTAGTATAAGCCACAACGATATTATTGGTTCTATCCACAACATATCCTCCCTTTGTTAGTAAGGCTGCATTAGCAGTTGCCGATAAATCAAAGGTTATACCGCCAGTAGGTAGTGGCCCTGCTATATCTCCTTCATTAGTACAGGAAGTCAAGGTTACTCCGCAGTAAACAGCCATTAAGCTTGCTCCTGTTAAACCTAATTGTTTTAGAAAAGTAAGGCGATTCATTTTTTCTTCTATAGTATTCATAATTTGTAATAATTAATTGAAAAAGTTCACTTTGGTACAACGATTAGAATCTGTTAAGTATATAATCTTAATAAGAATGTTTATATGATTTTTATCATATATTGAGATATACAGGACTTAGTTCTAAATGGTTGCGTCCAATAGAATTAATTAATTTTTACTTTATTCCGAACTAGCTAACATAGCTTGTAAAATAGAAGCACCTTGTTTTACAATTTGCTGATTATCAATATTTTTTTCAGTAAACACTTCAATATTGCCTTTTTCAGTAGTCCCAATTTTGACAGGAATTTGTTGAAAAGTATTTTCTTTGGTTTGTATAAAAATAAAGCCACCATTATTATGTATTACAACGGCAGTTTCGGGTAATGTATTCACCATTCGCTTTCCTGTAAAAATTTTAGTATTTACATATTGCCCCACAGTAAGTTTGCTTTCCATTATTTCATCATCAATATGCCCGTGAATATTAATGGTTTTGCTGTCGGCTTCTACGTTCTTACCTACCAGAAATACAGTAGCTATCATAGGTTTTTCAGAGAAAGTAGGATGCTCGACTACTATTTTTTGTCCTATTTTTATTTTATTGATGTCATTTTCAAAAACTTTTAGTTCTATGTGTTTATGCGTATTTCCTACGATTTCAAATAATACATCAGTAGGAGCAACGTTTTTACCAATAGATACATTGGCTGTTTTGATATAACCTTCGATGGGTGAAGTAATATTGATAGAAGACGAAAGTTGCCCTTTTTTTAGTTTTTCTATCGAACAACCTATCAATTCAAGTTTTAACGCTAAAGCTTTGGTCTGGGCTTTCATAGAAGATACCTCTGAATCAGCTTGTTGCAATTTCTTTTTAGCACCTATATCTTCTTTACTTAGTACATTCTGGCGTTCTAATTCTTGTTCCAAGAATTTTAGGCGACTTACAGCCTGTAAATAATCTTGTTGCAATTGGATATAATCCATGCTGTAAATAGTGGCTAAAACTCCTCCTTTTTTAATAGGAGAGCCCGGAAGAGTATTGGTGCTTTTTACATAACCAGTAATAGGAATACTTACCGATGCCATATTCATGGGTGGGACATCTACTATACCATTGGCTTTTATTTCATCTGAAATAGTGGTTTTATCAAAAGCCCCCAATACTAAATGAGCATTTTTTACCTGTTCAGCAGATAATGTTAAGATGTCTGTTTTTTTATCACTATTCTCCTGTTCTTCTTCTTTTGGTTTAGAACAAGATACATTTATTAAAAAAATAAAGGCAATCACAACACACTTTTGAAGTGTATTGATATAATATTTTTGAGAATTATTCATTTCCGATTAATGTTTCGATGTTGATAATAATTTGGTTGAAATTTTGCAATTCAGCTAGATGCTTTTCTTTGATTTGCCAAGCTTGTGTGATATTCTGCACAAATTCTACATATTCTATCTCACCAGCCTGATAGCTTTTAGTGGCCGTTTTGGCTATTAAATCGGCTTGTGGAATCGCTGAATTTTTATAATAATTCAAAGACTTATCAGCTTTTTCGAACTGAATTTTTAAGGAATTTAGCTGACTTTGTAGTTGATTTTCAGCATACTGATATTGCTGATTGATTACCTCTTCATTGATTTTAGAAGCACTGATTCTTGCTTGCTGAGCCTTCGTGAATATCGGTACATTGATGCCCACTTGTACATAATTTTGATTGAAATGTTTTTCAATACTTTGGTTGGTCAATGCTACTCTTACATCTGGCTTCAACCGTTGTTGTTCCAAATTGGTTTGTAATTTGCTTACCTCGCTTTGCTGTTTGATGATTTCCAAGAAAGGATTTGAGGCTAACTGAGCATCGCTCAATAAGAGTGTTTTTTGCGTATCAATGCTATAATCAATCACGAAGTTTTCACGAGTATTCATCAAAAATTGTAGGCTTTGATACAGATTTTGCTCATCAGCTTTTATCTGCTCAATATGATTTTGTATTTCTCTTAATCGTGTTTCTGAAGATACTTTCTCCAACAAATCCGTTTCACCAGTTTTATACCGTACAGAGGCTGCTTTGAATGCACTTTGATAAAGGCTGTCTTGTTGCTGAAGCAATTTGATGAATTGATTAGTATATAGAATCTGAAAGTAGATGCTTTTAACCTCACCAATCAATTGTGTTTTAGTTAATCTAGCACGCTTTTCAGCCGTTAAAACATTACCTTTTAACAGGTTTTCTTGGGCTTTATATAAACTCGGCAAAGCGAAAGCTTGCCCTACTGAAAAGGTGACATCATTGCCATCAAACACTTGTGTACGACCGTACTGCGCATCAAAACTTGTTTTTGGCAATTCCCGAGCAGTTTTTACCAATGTCTGATTTCCTTTGATTTCTAGGGTAGAAATCTTTAAGTTTTGGTTCTGCTGAATAGCCTTATCAATACACATTTGTAATGTCTGTGGTGTATTGTTTTGTGCAAAAGTGGTAGTACTTATCAATAATAGCACAATAACAGTGGCTATACCTTTGCCTTTGGGCGTTTTAGGTATTCTATTAAAAACCAGACTATAAATAACAGGGAGTACTACCAAAGTCAGGATAGTGGCTGTAATCAACCCACCAATTACTACGGTTGCCAAAGGTCTTTGTACTTCCGCACCGGGCGAATGGCTCAGCGCCATTGGTAAAAAGCCCATAGACGCCACAGCCGCCGTCATCATTACGGGTCTGAAACGTGTTTTAGTACCTTCTAAAATTCGGTCATTAATGTTTTTTATGCCTTCTTTTTCAAGGATTTTGAAGTATGAAATCAGTACGATACCGTTTAAAACTGCTACCCCAAAAAGTGCAATAAAACCAATGCCAGCTGAAACCGAGAAAGGCATATCACGAAGCCAAAGTGATAAAATACCACCAATCGCCGAAAGTGGAATGGCGACAAATACAATCAGGGCTTCTACAAAAGAATTGAAAGTGAAGTATAAAAGTGCAAAAATCAAGAAAAGTGCCACAGGCACAGCTATAAACAAGCGACTTTTAGCTGCTTGTAGGTTTTCGAAAGCACCTCCATATTCTATAGTATATCCAACGGGCAGTTTTACTTTTTTGTCTATAATGCTTTGCACCTCTTTCACCAAACTTTCTACATCACGGTTACGAACGTTAATCCCTATTGAAATTCTACGACGTGCATTATCTCTTGTAATTTCAGAGGGGGCATCTTTGTAATCAATTTTGGCTACTTCCGCAAATGGAACTTTTCCGCCGTTGGGTAAATCCAAATATAAATCTCTGATATTTTGGATGTCCTTGCGGTATGATGAATCCAAACGGATAACTAAACTAAAGCGTTTTTCACCTTCATAAACAACACCTGCTTCTTCACCAGCAAAAGCTGATTTCAGCAACGTATTCAGGGTACTGATTTTTAAACCATATTGGGCAATTTTCTGACGGTCGTAAGTCACTACCATCTGTGGTACGCCATCTATTTGTTGTACCTTTAAATCTGCAATACCTTGTACTTGATGTATCTTTTGGGCAATTTCCTGTGCTTTCTGGAACAAAACATCAAGGTCTTCTCCAAAAACTTTAATCGCCACATCCGATTTTGTTCCTGCAATCAATTCATTGAAACGCATTTGGATGGGCTGTGTAAATTCAAAAGTTACACCCGGAATATCTTTCAAAGCATCATCCATTTTCTGTGCAAGCTCTTCCATGGTTTCTGCTTTTTTCCACACTTTAGCGTCTTTCAAATCGATAATTAAGTCGCAGGCATTAATACCCATTGGATCTGTAGGAATTTCGGATGACCCAATTCTGGATACTACTTGCTCGATTTCGTCGGGAAATTCACGAAGTAAAAGTTTTTGTGCTTCGGTATTCGAATTCACACTCTGTGTTAAGGAAGCATTGCTATGCAGTATTGTTTCTACAGCAAAATCGCCTTCGTTTAATTCTGGAATAAATTCACCTCCCAAAGTACCAAATAGGAATAAACTTGCTACAAAAAATGCCAGCGAAGTACTTAAAATAATCGTTTTCTTGTTTAATGACCAAGTGATGATTGGTTGATAAAATCTGTACAAAAAGTTGATAATTTTGTCAGCAATCGTTTCAGCATGGTCAATCTTTTTGCTTAAACACAATGACGACATCATAGGCACATACGTCAACGATAAAATCAATGCTCCGACAATAGCAAAACTTACAGTTTCGGCCATTGGTCTAAACATTTTACCTTCAATACCCGTGAGAGCAAGAATTGGAAAATAAACAATCAAGATGATGATTTCACCAAAGGCAGCCGATTTTCGGATGGTTACTGCTGAGTCATACACTGACTCATTCATCTCGTTCTGAGTAAGTACGTATGCTTCTCCATTATGATTGTCTGGAATTGTGCGTGTATGTAATCTATGTACAACGGCTTCTACAATGATAACTGCCCCATCTACAATCAACCCAAAGTCAATAGCACCGAGCGACATCAAATTGGCTGAAACGCCAAACAGGTTCATAAGTGCGAAAGAAAATAATAAGCAGAGAGGAATTACCGATGCTACCACTAACCCTGCCCTAAGGTTGCCCAAGAGTAAAACCAAAATGAATACTACAATTAAACCTCCTTCAATCAAATTTTTCTGAACAGTGCCAATAGACTTGTCGATAAGCTTACTTCTATCAATAAATGATACTACTTTTACGCCTTCTGGTAAAGACTTTTGAATTTCTTCAACTCGTTTTTTAACACTAACAACCACTTTTTCAGCAGATTCTCCTTTTAGTAATAGGACAACGGCTCCAACCGCTTCGCCTTCGCCATTACGAGTCATCGCTCCATAACGAACAGCATGACCGAACTGTACTTTGGCAACATCACTAATCAATACGGGAATACCTGCACGAGTAGTAACAACGACATTTTCAATGTCTTGCAAACTATTTACCCTACCTTCCGAACGGATAAAGTAGGCATCTGTCCCTTTTTCGATATAACTACCGCCCGAGTTAGCATTGTTATCTTGTAAGGCCTGAAATACTTCTGCAATGCTGAGGTTCATTGCTCGTAGCCTTTCAGGATTAATGGCAACTTCGTATTGCTTTAAATGTCCGCCGAAAGAACTTACCTCAACTACTCCTTTTATGCCCAATAGCTGTCTTTTAACTACCCAATCTTGAAGCGTTCGTAAGTCGGCTAACGAATACTTATCTTTAAATTGGGGGTCAACTACTAAGGTGTATTGATAAAATTCGCCAAGCCCTGTTGTAATAGGAGCCATCTCTGGGCGACCAGCCCCAGGAATTAAATTTGGTTCGGCTTCTCTGAGTTTTTCTGAAACTTGTTGTCTGGCTTTTTCAGTAGGCACATCATCATCAAAAACGACTGTGATGACCGATAAGCCCATTCTTGATATAGAACGAATTTCTTTGGTATTCGGAACCGTTCTTAACGAGATTTCTAGTGGATAAGTAATGAATTTTTCTACTTCAGATGCGGGTAAAGCGGGCGATTGAGTAATTACTTGTACCTGATTTGAAGTAATATCTGGTAGGGCATCAATGGTCAACTGGGTTAAGGAAATCCCACCCCACGTCACCAATGCCAATACCAATAAGCCGATTGTCAGCTTATTGTATATGCTGAATCGAATGATTGAATCTATCATTGTATGTATTTCAAGAAGAAGAGCCCAAATTTTAAGACATCAAAATTTGTAATCCCGTCAAGGGAAAAGCTCATTATTGTAAATAAAGGTATTTTCACGAAGGAAACTTCGTGATGAAAGAATGATAAGAAATAGCAAAGCGGATTTTTTGCTTAAGGGAATTAGAATCGAGGAGGGTTGAATAGTGTCTGCACTATAGAGAAACGATAGAAATTTTTCCAAACAAAATTTGGTTCAGAAAAAACTTTGAAGATAGCAACAAAGGGGAGGACAATTTTTTTATCAAACGTAGGTTCACATAGCGTTGTAGTATTATGTGAATTCAGGTTTGGTAAATTTGAATGAGAATGTTTTGCTGTTTTGAAGTGTTTAGACGTAGCAGAATAGTGCATTGCCAAAAACTCTAGAAAGCTAATATTTTCATTCCAACTGTTTTTGTGTTGATTGTAATGTTTTACTAATTCTCCAACTTTGGCTAACTGCAAAGCATCAGCTTTGGGGAACAAACTCCCAACAAAGATGACAAAACTTAGCAATATGGCTGTAAATTGTTTCATTGAGCAAATGTAGTCAATAATGCGAAAATAAAAAAGGCGAACAATTAATTCGCCTTTGGTTTATTCTTTTAATGTTCTAATTTAAAATTACCTTAATATTATCTGTTTTCTGATAGTTCTTTTCTGTACCAAGAATACTTCTAACAGCTTCAGCAATTCCATCAGGGTCAAAGCCACATTCATGATGCAACTCTATTTGTTCACCATGCTCAACTACTCTGTCTGGAATACCCAATCGCTTAATTTGTGCTGAATAGTTATTATCCAACATAAATTCAGCAACTGCTGTACCAAAGCCCCCTTGAATACAACCATCTTCAACAGTGATTACTTTGTCGAAATGTTGGAAAATCTCGTGGAGCATCTCTTCATCCAGAGGTTTTACAAAACGCATATCATAATGTGCTGGATTGAGTCCTTCTTTTTCTAATACTTCACAAGCTTGTACAGCATAGTTACCAATATGACCTAGCGTAAGAATCGCCACCTTTTCTCCATCTTTTATTTTGCGTCCTTTACCGATTTCAATTTTTTCAAATTCAGTTTTCCATGCTGGCATAACGCCTTCGCCACGTGGGTAGCGAATAGATATACAGCTTTTCAATTGTTTGAATTCATCATCGGCAACGGTAAACATGATGTCTCTCAATTCCTTTTCATTCATCGGAGCAAACACTATCATGTTCGGAATACAACGCATATAGGCAATATCATAAGCACCATGATGCGTAGGGCCATCGGCACCCGCAAAACCTGCACGGTCTAAACAGAAAATAACGGGTAGTTCCTGAATAGCCACGTCGTGAATCACTTGGTCATAAGCACGTTGCATAAACGTTGAATAGATATTGCAGAAAACCGTGAGCCCTTGAGATGCCATCCCTGCCGAGAAAGTAACGGCATGTTGTTCGGCAATTCCTACATCAAAAGCACGGTTTGGCATTACTTTCATCATCAAATTAAGCGAGCTTCCCGAAGGCATTGCAGGTGTTACACCCATAATTTTCGGATTTTTCTCTGCTAATTCTACAAGCGTATGCCCAAAAACATCTTGATATTTTGGAGGCTGTGGCGTAGAATAATATTTCTTTTTGATTTCGCCCGTAATCTTATCAAACTTCCCAGGGGCATGCCATAGGGTTTGGTCTTTTTCAGCCAAGGCATAACCTTTGCCTTTTGTGGTAATACAATGTAAAATTTTAGGGCCAGGAATGTTTTTCAAATCATTCAACACCGTTACCATATATTCTACATCATGCCCATCAATAGGACCGAAATATCGTAAATTCAAAGATTCAAATAAATTGCTTTGTTTCAGCAAAGTAGCTTTCAGTCCGTTCTCTATTTTAGAAACAATATCCTGAGCAGATTTGCCAAATTTTGACATCTTGCCTAACAGGTTCCATACTTCATCTTTTACTCTGTTATAAGTATGCGAAGTAGTAATGTCTGTTAAATATTCTTTTAAAGCCCCCACGTTAGGGTCAATCGCCATGCAATTATCGTTCAAGATAATGATAATATTATTCGGAATGTCACCTGCATGATTCATCGCTTCAAAAGCCATCCCTGCCGTCATTGAGCCATCCCCAATTACGGCAATGTGCTGGCGGTCTGTTTCTCCTTTATAATTAGAGGCTACAGACATCCCCAAGGCTGCCGAAATAGAAGTAGAAGAATGCCCTACACCAAAAGCATCATATTTGCTTTCTTTGCGTTTCGGAAAACCCGAAATGCCACCATATAGGCGATTGGTATGAAAATTATCTCTACGACCCGTCAGAATTTTATGCCCATAAGCCTGATGTCCTACATCCCATATTAACTGGTCGTTAGGAGTATTAAAGACATAGTGAAGTGCTACTGATAACTCAACCACACCAAGTGAAGCCCCAAAATGTCCACCATACACCGATACATCATCAATAATGTACTGACGTAGTTCGTCACAAATTTGCAACAATTCTGAGCGATTACGCCTCCTCAAATCTTCGGGAGTGTTAATCTGGGCTAATATTTTTCCGGGTATAATTTGCATGGGTTTTTTCGAGTGAAAATTGTAAGTAGATAACCCTGTTTATCCTTAAAATGTTTGACTGAAAGTTAAATATAGAAAGAATCTAAGGTGAAACTTAGAAACAAGCTAACAAATTTACGGAAATATTTTAAGCTTAGTGTTAATTAAAAAAGTCAAGCAGATTTTCTACTTGACCTTTTTGATGAAAATGGTTATAATTTTACTTCTGTGAAGCTTTAAAAAGCTTTTGTTTTTCTTCTTTTGTCAGACTTTCGTAGCCAGAACGTGAGATTTTATCTAGGATAGCATCTACCTCGTCTTCATCTGGATAGCCCACGCCCACACCTACACTTGAGCTATTATAAGATGTTTCTTTTTGGCGATAAGCCACTTTGATTTTAGGTTTTTCGGTACGATTCACAATTCTTTTGAAAAAATCTACCGTAGCATCTATAGGTGTTCCCCAATCGTTGCCTGCCTGCAATTGTTTTACATATAAATAACCTAACAAAGCTCCGCCCAAATGCACAATACCTCCGCCAGCGTTGATGCCAATAGCACCTGCCAATGAAATCAAAAAGAAGAAGAAGGCAATATATTTTATTTTAACAGGACCAATTAAAAACAAGAAGAATGTATAATCGGGTGCAAGAGTAGCCGCGGCAAACATAATTGCCATTACACTGCCAGAAGCCCCAATGATAGTAGTATTGATGCCTGTTTGGTAATAAGGAATAAAGTTGAACGTAAGTAATGCAAAAATACCTCCGAAGATTGCCCCCAGAATGTATAGATTGATTAGCCTGCGGCTTCCCAAAAACTCCTGAATGATTGCTCCAAACCAATAGAGCATTAGCATATTAGGTAATAGATGGGCAATGGGATTGACAGAATGGAAAAATGAGTAAGTCAGAATCGTCCACGGGCGGTACAAAAAAGTACCTAACGACGGCGTGAGGCTTAGGTATGACAAAGCATTGTCGAACAATTCAGCTTTTTTGAAGAAAATTGTAAGACTTATCAATACCAGCAACATCACCACATATACAGCTACATTCAGCCATATCAGCTGGATTAAACCATTATTTCGCTTGGAAAAAGCATCTTTAAAGTCATCTAAAATCCCACTCATTTTTATATTCCTTTATAAACTTTAATATTACTCAAAAATTATCAATGTTTCAATATAACATATTGAAAAACAAAATGTTAGTACGTTTAATAGAAAGAATTTCTATTTTTCCCCCAGATTTTAATAAGTATAAAAGCAAAAACCATTCCACCAATGTGGGCAAAATGCGCCACATTATCACCGGGCATTTTATTAAGCCCCGCATATAGCTCGTATAGTCCATATAAAGCTACAAAATATTTTGCTTTTATTGGGATTGGAAGTAAAAAAAGCATAAGTTCTGTATTAGGGAAAAGCAAAGCAAAGCCAGCCATCACCCCAAACACTGCTCCAGAGGCTCCGATTAGTGGAGTATCCAACACAGACCTCAAACATTCTTGTGCAATTAGAACAGAATTCTGTACGGTAATATTGTTTGGATTCCCTTCAATTAGTACATAAGCATTATGAGGTATTCCGTCTGGAAAATACTGATACAGGAATTTACTGAACTGATTTAAGTCTGGATGTTCGATGTATGCCCTTGTGGCTGCTTCAAGTGTTGAATAATCATAATATTTCAATCCCATATATAACAAGCCAGACCCCATTCCTGTTATTAAAAAGAACGTTAAAAAACGTTTTTCTCCCCAATACATTTCCAACATTGGCCCTAAGAAAAACAATCCGAGCATATTGTTGAAAAGATGTCGCAGGTCGGCATGAACAAAAATAGATGTTAAAAACTGAAAGGGTAAAAATTTCTCAGAAGTAAAGTAATGAAGCCCCATTACCGACACAATCATCTCTTTATGACCAAAATATTCAACACCAAATACAATGATATTGATAGCCATCAATGCCCTAACAATAGGCGTTAAACCCGGAGTTCTCATTTTTATTATTTATAGATTAAGCGAAATTAAGTTTACGACTATTCTTCGTATGCCCAATCAATTTTAGTTTTCATATCCTTGATAACGAGCCCATTTGCTTTAAAGTAACCTCTTATTTCATCTACCTTATCGTATTGTTTAGCCTCTTTGTATTCACGATATAACGAAAGCATTCCTTTGGCAAAAGCCTCTATGTTTTCGTTAGGCTCTTCAATAAGACCCAATACATTTTCAATAATGGCGATAAAGCTTTCTTTTAAGGATGTAAAAACTTGTTCTCCTAGCTGTGCCGTTTGTAGTTGACCCATATAAATTTGGTTTATTTTCTTTACCAAATTAAATAAACCTGCAATGGCAACTGCTGTATTTAAATCGTCATTCAAACCATCGTAACAAGCTTGAATACCTTTCTCTACTTCTAATACGTGTTTTTCATCAACTGCGATTGAATCATCAGCTAAATATTCGATATTTTTTATAATTCTTAAACCATTAATTAAACGCTTGTAGCCTTTCTGAGCAGCCTTTAGGGCTTCGTTTGAAAAATCAAGCGTGCTTCTATATTGCGACTGCAACATGAAGAAACGGACGGTCATTGGGCTATAGGCTTGGTCTAATAATGGATGTGAACCTGTAATCAATTCACTAGGTAAAAACGAATTGCCAAGTGATTTAGACATTTTTTGTCCGTTCACCGTAAGCATATTAGCGTGCATCCAATAGCGAACAGGTTCAACGCCATTAACTCCTTTGGCTTGGGCAATTTCACATTCGTGGTGTGGGAATTTTAAATCCATTCCGCCCCCATGAATGTCGAACGTATCGCCTAAATATTTAGTACTCATGCAAGTACATTCCAAGTGCCACCCTGGAAAACCATCGCCCCAAGGAGAAGTCCAACGCATTAAATGCTCTGGTGCTGCTTTTTTCCAAAGAGCAAAATCTAATGGATTACGCTTTTCTCCAACGCCATCTAAATCACGCGTTTCCGTTAATAAATCATCTAAAACCCTTCCCGAAAGTTTCCCGTAATTTCCACCTTCAGCATTGTAGCGAGCAATATCAAAATATACGGAACCTTGCGATTCATAAGCCAAACCTTTGTCGATTAAAGATTTAGTAGTTTCTATTTGTTCTACGATATGCCCCGTGGCAGATGGCTCGATACTAGGTGGTAATAAGTTGAATTGTAGCAATACCTTATGAAAATCGTTGGTATAACGCTGTACAATTTCCATAGGTTCAAGCTTTTCGAGCTTCGCCATTTTACCAATTTTGTCCTCACCCTCATCACCATCGCCCACTAAGTGACCAACGTCCGTAATGTTTCTTACATAACGCACTTTATAGCCAATATGAGTTAGATAACGATTGAGAATATCGAAAGTTAAGAACGTACGGACATTTCCAAGGTGAACGTAATTATATACAGTTGGTCCACAAACATACATTCCCACATGTGGAGCGTTGATGGGCGTAAAAAGTTCTTTTTCTCTGCTGAGGGTATTGTATATCTTTAGGGGTTGCATTAATTCAGAATGTATTACTGTGATTATTTTCTTAAAACTTTACAAAACTAATAAAAGTATAACGGATTGAAGTAATTTTCGTTCCAAAATGAGCGAGAGGATAATTTAGATAAAAAGTAATGGGAAACAATCAATGAAATTTAGAATATTTCATTGA